>JACPYM010000032.1 GCA_016196035.1 Acidobacteriota bacterium
AGCCCTTTGATTTATAGCTAACGAAGGGCTACCAAAGCGGCGGCCTGTGCCGCGCGCACTCCAAAGGCTTCGCCAAACGGAATTTGTAGCAGGAACGGAAATGCCTGGAGACAACCAACAACTTTTCAATCTGTTTGGCGCGGCCAAAATCTATGACCTCGCCCAGCCGCTTGAAGCCGCCATGCCCGTTTCGCCCAATCATCCCGGCTTCAAAATGGCGCTGCAACGGCGGCACGGTGATCTGGTGCGGGCGGATGGCGGTTCGGCCTCAAACGAGATGATTATGCTGGGCGGCCATACGGGCACGCATATTGACGCGCTCTGCCACGTCTCGCACAACGGCCAGCTTTTTGGCGGGCACGACGCCTGCGCCGCGCAACAGGGCGGGCGGTTTAAGCTGCACGATGTCGCCTCGATTCCGCTGACGTTTTGCCGGGGCGTCATGCTCGACATCCCGGCGCTCAAAGGTGTTGCGGTGCTCGCGCCCGGCACACCGATTACGGCGGATGACTTGGCCGTTGCTTGCGAACGGCAAGGTGTGACGGTGCAAGCTGGCGATGCTGTTTTGATTCGCTCCGGCTGGCCTGTGCATTGGCCAGACGCGCCCACCTTCGTCGGTCACGAACACGGCGTGCCCGGCCCGGATGAGAGCGCCGCCGCCTGGCTGATCGAACGGCGGATTCGCCTGACCGGCGCGGAAACCATCGCCTATGAATGCATCTACCCCGGACGCGGTCACGCGCTGTTGCCCGTGCATCGCATGCTGCTGGTCGAAAGCGGCATCAACATTATCGAAGTGCTCAATCTGACCGAACTCGCGCAAGCGCAGGTGTCTGAATTTTTGTTTGTGTTGACGCCGTTGAAGCTCGTCGGCGCGACGGGCGTGCCGGTGCGGCCTGTGGCGGTGGTTGCGTGACTTGGCGGTGCAGTACAGGGAGCGATAGCGACCTGGTGCTCGCGAGACAGACACACTCGGAAGCATCAAGTCGCTATCGTTACCTGTACCGCACCGCGCCTCCAACTTTCTTTTGATGGATTGTTATGAAATCTTTGTTGACTGTGTGTTGCCTTTGTCTTTTGTTGCTGTCGGCGTCCGCACACGACATGTTTCTCAAATTCAATTCCTACTACCTCGCGCCCAACGCCCAGGTCGAAGTGCGCTTGCTCAACGGCGAGTTTCATCACAGCGCGAATCCCATCGAGCGTGACCGTATGCGCGATGTGAGTTTGGTCTCGCCGTCGGGCGTCACGCATCCGCCGCTCGAAAACTGGCGTGACGCGGGCACTGAAACCGTGCTGCGCTTCGCCACCAAAGAGCCGGGCACCTACGTCATCGGCACTTCGATCAAGCCGAAAGAGTTGAACATGAAGGCGGCAGACTTCAACCGCTACCTGCAAACCGAAGGCGTGCTCGACACCTATCTTCAACGCCAGAAAAACGGCCAGCTCAACGAAGACTCAAACGAGCGTTACAGCAAACACGTCAAGGCGCTCTTTCAAGTCGGTGACGCGCGCACCGCTACGTTTCAACAGGCGCTGGGCTATCCCGTCGAAATCATCCCGCAACAAAATCCTTACAGTCTGAAAGTCGGCGCGATCTTGACCGTGCGTTGCGTCAAAGACGGGCAGCCGCTGGCGAATCAAAGCGTGCTGTACGGCTGGCAAGCGCGCTCCGGCCCGGCCCCTACGCTCAAGATACGCACCGATGCGCAAGGCCTGGCGCAGATCAAGCTGCAAGCCGTGGGTGTGTGGTACATCAAATTCATTCACATGAGCCGCGTCAGCGAGGGCGCGGTGAACTATGAATCGCGGTGGGCCACGCTGACCTTCCTGCTGGGCACGAAAGGGCAGTGAGCGTGCGGCGCGCTTTGGGTGATTGGCATTTGTGAGAAGAGAGCGATGAGCATTTCGGAAACCCTGCTGCAACGATTCAGCCGCTTTGCCGCTGACGTGACGTATGATGCGCTGCCGCCCGCCGTCATCACCAGCATCAAAGAACGCACGCTCGACACCGTTGGCCTGTGCCTGGCCGCCACGCCGCTCGAAACCAGCCAGATGGCGTTGAACCTGGCCCTGAGTTGGGGTGGCCATCCCGAAGCCACGACGATTGGCGCGCCGCACCGGTTGCCCGCGCCCAGCGCCGGCTTCGTTAACGGCACGCTCGCACATTCGCTCGATTATGACGACACGCATCTGCCGTCAGTGTTGCATCCGAGCGCCTCGCTCATTCCCGGCGTGCTGGCCGTTGGCGAGGCTATCAACGCATCGGGCAAAGACGTTATCGCGGCGGCGGCGATTGGTTACGAACTCTGCGTGCGGGCGGGCATGGCGGCGTATGACCGCACGCTGGGCAACTCCGTTTTCTTTGAACGCGGCTGGCACGCGACTTCGATTTGCGGCACGTTGGGCGTGGCGGCGGCGGCGGCGAAACTTTACGGCCTGGGTGCTGAGGGCGTCATGCATGCCGTAGGGATTGCGGCTTCGCTGGGCGCGGGCGTGATCGAAGCCAATCGCACGGGCGGTTCGGTCAAACGCCTGCATTGCGGCTGGGCCGCGCACGCGGGCATCATTGCGGCGCAAACGGCCCGCGCGGGTTTCACCGGCCCGCCTTCGATTTTGGAAGGACGCTTCGGTTTTTATCAGGCCTTCTGCGGCGGCCAGTTTGACGCCGCAGAGATTGTGGATGGGCTAGGCGAAAACTGGTGCATCCCCGACATCTTTTACAAGCCGTATCCGGCGAATCATTTCACCCACGCGGGCATTGATGCCGCCTTGCGACTGCGCGAGCGCATCGGCAATTTGGACGACATTGCTGAGATCGAACTCGGCGTCGCGTCGCCCACGCTGCGCACCATCGCGCAACCACCCGAACAAAAGGCGCGCCCGCAATCGGGCTATCACGCGCAATTCAGCGGCCCCTTCACAGTGGCGGCGGCATTGCTGGGCGGTGGCGGCGGGTTAGGGTTGTGGCTCGACGATTTCACCGACGCAAACGTCAGCGATCCGCGCTACCTGGCACTGGCGGCCAAAGTGCGTTGCGTGGCGAATGCCGAATGCGATGCGATCTTCCCCAACCAGTTTCCCGCCGTGCTGACCATCCGGTTAAAGAGTGGGGAAGTGCTGGTCGAGAAAGTGCTGGCCAATCGCGGCGGCCCTGCTAATCCGCTCAGCCTGGCTGAACTCAAGATCAAGTTTGCAGCCAATGCGGGCAGGCGTTTGAGCGCCACGGCGGCGCAGGCGGTGGCCGACAGCATCGCGCACATGGAAATGCATACACCCGCAGACTGGCTGGGACTGACAATTGCCAATGAGTAATGCCAATGGATAACGCCAACCTCAAACGCGGCTTGTTCAAAACACCTGACGGCTATGTTCATTACCGTGAAATGGGCGCGGGCACGCCGTTGATGCTGTTACATCAGGTGCCGCTCTCGTCGCTTGAATTCAGCGAAGTGCAACCCTTGCTGGCGCAAACAGGGCGGCATGTGATTGCGGCTGACCTGCTAGGTTATGGCTGTTCGGATGCGCCCGCGCGCGGGCTGACGCTGGAAGACTACGCCGACTCGATCATTCATCTGTTGGATGGCTTGGGCCTAGCGCAGGCGGATTTGCTGGGCGTGCATACCGGCGCGGCGGTGGCCAACGCCGTGGCGGCCAACTATCCGGCGCGAGTGGGCAAGCTGGTCTTGAACGGCGCGCCCGCCTGGGAACGCTGGCAAGACCGTTATGCAATGCTGGCGCGTTGCCAGCCCTTTGAACTCGATGCCGAAGGCGCTGCGATCAAATGGCAATGGGAACGGCTGCGCCAATACACCGACGACGTAAACTTGATCCGGCGCTGTATTGCCGAAAAGCTCAAAGCCGGGCCAATCTGGTATCCGGGTTATGTGGCCGTCTTCACGCACGATTTTCTGGCGACCTTTGCGCGTGTGCAAGCGCCCACGCTCTTGCTGACGGGCAGTCAGGATATGCTGGTTGAATGTAGCGCCCCGCTCAAACGGCTGCGGCCTGAGTTGCGGGAAGTTGTTATTGAAGGCGGCGGCAATTGGCTGGCCTGGGAACAACCCGCGCGCTTTGCTGAAGAAGTCGCGCGCTTTTTGGCTGAATAGATCGGTTTTCACCTTAGTGTCTGGGAAAAGCCGCGCAGCGGGACGGTACCGCGCGCGTGGGCAAGCGGAGCCTGGGCGGTTCAGCCAAGGGCATAAACTTGCTGCGCCGCTTGCTCACGCGCGCGGTACCGTCCGGGCACAACGCGCTCCCGTAAACGCAATTGCAAACCGCTCTAGTGTCGCCGCAGATAGACGCCGACATACGCCGATCAGCCATTCCCCAATCCGCGCTTGTCTGCGTTTTGCTGTGACGGAGCAGCGGTAAACATTGAGAAGTTGAATGAACATAAGAGCGCGCAACCCCCGCACCGGGGCATACGATTACGAATTCACCCCGCCCACACTGGCGGAGCTGCACGAACTGGCGCAACGGCAACGCCAGCATCAACCAGCCTGGGCCGCCTTGCCACTGGCAGCGCGTGGCGCAGTGCTGCAACGTTGGCAAACGGCGCTCGCCGCCAACCGCGCCGACATCCTCGCAGCCTTGAGCGCAGACACTGGACGTTACTTGCTGGCCACGATTGAGCTGGATGGTGTGCTGCGCGCCATTGACCGTTGGTGCAAACTCGCGCCCGCCTTGTTGCAAGAAGAGGAGCAACAATCCGTTGCCATGCCTTCGATCAGCTTCCGCACGCAATACGTGCCTTATGCGCTGGTCGGCGTCATCAGCCCGTGGAACTTTCCGCTGACGCTCTCGTTGATTGACGCTATCCCCGCGCTCATTGCCGGTTGCAGCCTGATCATCAAACCCAGCGAAGTCACGCCGCGCTTTGCCGAACCGTTGCGCCAATCCATCGCCGCCGTGCCCGAACTCGCCGCTGTGCTGGCCGTCGTGCCCGGCGCGGGCGCAACCGGCGCGGCTTTGATCGAAGCGGTAGACGCCGTCTGTTTCACCGGCAGCGTCAACACTGGGCGCAGCGTTGCCGAAGCCTGTGCGCGCCGCTTCATTCCGGCGTTTTTGGAATTGGGCGGCAAAGACCCCGTGATCGTGACGGCTGCGGCGAATTTGGAGCAGGCTGCCGCGACGGTGTTGCGCGCCTCGGTCGCGGCCACGGGCCAAGCCTGCCAGTCGCTCGAGCGCGTTTATGTGGACGCGGCTGTTTACGACGAATTCGTCAAACTGCTGGTCGCCCAGGCGCAAGAGGTCACGTTGAATTATCCCGACATTCATCAAGGCCAAATCGGCCCGCTGATTTTCGACCGCCAGGCCGAGGTCATCGCTGACCAGCTTGCTGACGCGATGGCGCAAGGCGCGCAAATCCTGTGCGGCGGCGCGATCGAAACCCACGGCGGCGGCAAATGGCTGCGCCCAACCGTCGTCGTCAACGTCACGCATCGCATGAAGCTGATGACCGAAGAAACCTTTGGCCCGGTGCTGCCCGTGATGCCTTATTCCACGCTTGACGAAGCCGTTGCGCTCGCCAATGACAGCGAATACGGTCTATCGGCGGCAGTGATCGCAGGCGATTTGATCGAAGCCGAAACGATTGCCCGGCGCTTGGACGCGGGCGCGATCAGCCTCAACGATGGCGCGTTGACGGGGCTGATGTACGAAGCCGAGAAGCATTCGTTCAAACTCTCCGGCTTGGGCGGCTCGCGCATGGGGCCTGCCAGTTTGCTGCGGTTTTTGCGCAAGAAGGCGTTGCTGTTTCAGCACGGCGCATCGCTGCCGCTGGCGGCGTTTGATGAAGCGCTGGCAGCGCGCGACTCAGAAGCAAAGGGCTGATGTCAGGGCACCGTGACGAAATCAATGCGCTGGCTGACCAGGATAAACACAGACAAAAGAGTTGCCGCGCCGCCATTCTCCATTCTCCATTCTCCATTCTTAGGCAAAGACTGTCTTCAGTGGGGTTCGTCTCTGCTTAAGAATGGAGAATGGAGAATGGCGTCCGCGCACCTGGTTTGAGTGACCGCCGGTTGCTGGCTAGCGCAATTTGCTGATTGGCTAAAAGCGCCCTGGCAGTTGGGGCTAGGAGTTAAATGTCTTCATCGGATGTCGCGCCGGCGGTTGATCGCACCGCCTATTTTCACATGCTCTGGGCTTCGCTCGGGTTTGCCCTGATGGCGGCGTTCAGCCATCGCGCCGGCGAGTTTTGCGACTGGCAATTGGTGGTGGTGGCGCGCGCTTCGGTGGCGTTCTGCTTTGCGCTGCTGCTAGCCAAAGGGGCGGGCGTCAAACTGGTTTTCTTCAGTTCACGAATCCTGTGGCTGCGCAGTCTGGCGGGCAGCGCCAGTATGTTGTGCAACTTTTATGCGCTGGCCCACTTGCCTGTTTCAGATACGCTGACCTTGATGAATACCGCGCCGATTTGGGTGACCATGCTGTTGTGGTTGGTGTTCAAACAAAAGCCGGGCACCGGTATTCTCGCGGCAGTGTTCACCAGTGTCGTGGGGATCGCGCTGATTCAACAGCCGCACTTTCAAAGCGGTAAATTCGCCTGTTTGATGGCGCTCAGCGGCGCGTTCTTTACCTCAATTGCCATGTTGGGATTGAATCGGTTGCAGCACATAGACCCGCGCGCCATCGTCGTGCATTTCTCCGGCGTCGCCAGCCTGGCTACGCTGGCCTTTCTGCTGTTGACCAACCGCAAAGATTACTCGGCGCAATTGGCTGACAAGTCTGTCATCGGGTTGCTGGTGTTGGTGGGACTGGCGGGCGTTGTGGGGCAAATCGGGATGACGCTGGCGTTTGCCAAGGGGCAGGCTTCGCGTGTCGCGGTGGTGGCCTTGACCCAAATCTTGTTCGGCCTGGTGTTTGATATGGTCTTTTGGAATCGCGCGATCAATCTGGTTTCGTGGCTGGGCATGGTGTTCGTCATCGTGCCGACGGCCTGGTTGATTTTGGGGCGACCGCCGCAACAGAGCCGCGAGCTGATTGAAGTCGAGATGTCGGATTAACCCGCTCTTTTGCGCCCTTGTTCTGCGGCCTATTCCGTGAAAGCATTTGCAATGGGTAGTGGCTCAACTGGGAGAGTTTGTAGTCCCGGCTTCAGCCGGAAACTCTCCCAGTTGAGCCACTACCCGTTTTTCTTCAAAGCCGGCAAACGGATGCTTAACGCACGCCATAAGCAGGCACAGGTATGTCGCCGCTTTGCCCTTGGTTTTTGCCCAGGAACGAACCGTCCGAACTGAGTTTGACGAACCACGTGCCGGAGCGCCGCCACACCGCAATGTCCGCCTTGCCGTCGCCGTCATAATCGCCCGGCGTCGGAATATCGAAATACGGCGCATAGTTCGCCCCCCAGAATTGCAGGATGGCTTGGCCGTCGCTGCTCTTGCGGATGTACCAGATCGAATCCGCCCCGCGCCAGATCGCCAAGTCGGCTTTGCCATCGCCGTCGTAGTCCGCTGGCACCGGCGTGTCGAAATACGGCGCATAGCCCGCACCCCATTGAATGCTCGTCACCGTGTTCGTCGAACTGTTCAGGATGATCCAGTTCGGCGCGGGCGCAATCGCCCCAGGTCGAAAAACAGCCAAATCGGTCTTGCCATCGCCGTCATAGTCAGCGGGCACGGGGATGTCGTCCTGCTGCCCGTGCGTGACAATCATGTTCTGCCCGTCGCTGCTGCGCCGCACGAACCAGGTGCCGCTACGACGGAAGACCCCGATGTCGGTCTTGCCATCGCCGTCGTAATCGCCCGGCGTCGGGATGTCGAAATACGGCGCGTAGTTCGCGCCCCAGAATTGCAGGATAGCCTGCCCGTCCGAAGATTTGCGGATGTACCAGATCGAATCGGCCCCGCGCCAAATGGCGTGATCGGCTTTGCCATCGCCGTCGTAATCGCCGGGCACGATGTCATCGAAGTAGGGCGCATAGCCCGCGCCCCACTGCTGGGTGACGGTCGCGTTGTTGCCGCTGTTGATGACGCTCCAATTCGGCAGCGGCGGCGCGGCGCTGGGACTGAAGATGCTCAGATCGGTTTTGCCGTCACCGTCGAAATCGGCTATGACGGCGTTGCGGCGTAACACGACCAGTGTGTAGGCGCGTTGCCCGTTGCAGCCTGCGGTGTCATTCGTGGTGATAATGAAATTGAAACTGCCCTCAAGGGTAGGCGTGCCGCTTAACGATGCCGTCACCGCATTGAACGCTAATCCCGGCGGCACGTTGCCCGTCAGTACGAATGTCACCGCGCCCACGCCGCCCGTTTGGGTAAAGCCCTGGCTATATGGCACGCCTTTCCTGGCAGGCGCTAGGGTGAGTGGATTGACAGTGATGGTTTGGCAATTGATCGTTAGCGTGTAAGTGCGTGCGCCGGTGCAGCTCTGGCCATCGGTGGCGGCCACGCTGAAATTGAACGCCCCACTCGCCAACGGTATGCCCGACAAAACGCCTGCGCCCGAAAGCGTCACCCCATTTGGCAAACTGCCCGTGCTGAGTGTGAACGTATATGACCCTGTGCCGCCGCTCGCCGCCAGTGTTTGATTGTAAGCCGCGTTGACCGTGCCATTGGGTAATGAAGTTGTGGTCAACGTGATGGCCGGACAGGTATTCGAGACGAAGCCGCTGCTCACACTGTATTGCCCGCCGCTTGAGGTTGCGCTGAGGCCTTGGCCAAGCGTGCCGTTGACGCTCGTATTGCCGTTTGCACTGACGCCGCCACCGCCGGGAATAACTGACTGGGTAATGTTGTAACTGCCGCCGCTTTGTGCTGGTTCCAGCGTGATGGATTCAATGGCTGGCGCGGGCGGCGTTGGTGGCTTGCTGGTTGTCGCAACGACCGGCTTGGTGACAGGTGGTAGGCGGTCAGGCGTTACACTCCTCAGGTGCCTGAACAGATTGGTGGAAATGGCGCGCGCGGGTTCCAACCGCTTGTGCGCATAGATGGTAAAGCCCGACAACACGAGTAGCGCAATGAGCAGCGCCAGTTGAGAACGTCTGGTTGGAATCTGCATAAATTTGATCCTCAAGTTTAGGACAAGCAGTTTGGGTAGTGGTGAAATGGGGTGGGATAACGTAGGGGCAGACCTGTGTGTCTGCCTCGGTCGGGTCAGACGCCCCCCGATTACGTCTAATGCCACCAGGGCAGACACGCAGGTCTGCCCCTACGTTGGGTTCGTCATCCCACCCCATTTCACCACTACCGCAGTTTGTAACTGTCGGTTCAGAAAAAAAACTAAAAGAACGAACCCGGCGTTGCATTACGCCGTGCGTGGCGTCGGCCTGGTTTGGGGAATTACCTTATGCCTTTCAATTGCTGCTGAATGTTCCCTCGTGGCTGAGCGGGAGAAACACCCCGTTGCCAATGTATTGCAATTCAACAGACGAGTACTGTCCGCCACTCAGATAGCCTGCTGTGCCCACTATGTTATTGGTCGAGGTATAAATCTGGCCGCCCCTGACAACGGCGACCAGTTTGTTGCCATCGGACGAAGAGGCGACGCCATGCCAGAGTCTATTGCTCTCGCGGGGCGTCCAACTCACCCCGGAATCAGTCGAAGTGTAAAGCTGGCCGCCACTGTCCGCCGCGACCAGTTTGCTGCCATCGGACGAAGAGGTGATGTAAAACCAGTTTCTGTTGCTCTCGCGTGGGGACCAACTCACGCCAGAGTCAGTCGAGGTGTAAAGCTGGCCGCCATTGACCACTGCGACCAGTTTGCTCCCATCGGCTGAGGAGGCGACTGAATACCAGTTGCTGTTGCTCTCGCGCGGTGTCCAACTCACGCCGGAGTCAGTCGAGGTGTAAAGCTGGCCGCCATTGACCACCGCGACCAGTTTGTTCCCATCGGCTGAGGAGGCGACTGA
>JACPYM010000033.1 GCA_016196035.1 Acidobacteriota bacterium
GTCACCGCGAGTGGGGATAAAACGGCGCGCGTCTGGAACGCGGTGAGTGGGCAGGTGGTAGCCGAGCTCAAAGGCCACACGGCTTCCGTTTTGAGCGCGGCCTACAGTCCGGACGAGCGCTTCATCGTGACCGCGAGTGGGGATAAAACGGCACGCGTCTGGAACGCGGCGAGCGAGCAGACGGTGGCCGAACTCAAAGGCCACGCGGCTTACGTTTTGAAAGCGGCTTACAGTCCTGACGGGCGCTTCATCGTGACCGCGAGTTTTGATAAAACCGCGCGCGTCTGGAACGTGGCGAGTGGGCAGGTGGTGACCGAACTCAAAGGCCACGCGGCTTCCGTCACTAGCGCGGCCTACAGTCCAGACGGGCGCTTTATCGTCACCGCCAGTGACGATAAAACGGCGCGCGTCTGGAACGCGGCGAGTGGGCAGGTGGTGGCCGAACTCAAAGGCCACACGGCTTACGTTAGAAGCGCGGCTTACAGTCCGGACGGGCGCTTCATCGTCACCGCCAGTGACGATAAAACGGCGCGCGTCTGGAACGCGGCGAGTGGGCAGGTGGTGGCTGAACTCATAGGCCACACGGATTCCGTTAATGGCGCGGCCTACAGTCCGGACGGGCGCTTCATCGTCACCGCGAGTGGGGAATTGGATTGGTCAAGAAACGACAACACGGCACGCGTCTGGAACGCGGCGAGCGGGCGGGAGGTGGCCGAACTCAAAGGCCACACGGATTCGGTCACTAGCCCGGCCTATAGTCCGGACGGGCGCTTCATCGTCACCACGAGTGACGATAGAACGGCGCGCGTCTGGAACGCGGCGAGTGGGCAGATGGTGGCCGAACTCAAAGGCCACACGGCTCCCGTTTTGAGCGCGGCCTACAGTCTGGACGGGCGCTTCATCGTCACCGCCAGTTCTGATCGCACGGCGCGGATCTGGAACGCGGTGAGTGGGCAGGTAGTGGCCGAACTCAAAGGCCACACGGCTCCCGTTTTGAGCGCGGCCTACAGTCCGGACGGGCGCTTCATCGTGACCGCGAGTGCCGATAAAACGGCGCGCATTTGGCAGCAGGAGATGTTTGAACCGTTTGAAGCGACATTGGAACGCTTGCGCCGCCTGTCGCCGCGTGCGTTGACGGAAGCGGAACGCGCCCGCTACTTGCCCGATGCGCTGCCCGCCAACCGGCAGCGCAAACCGGCGCAGGGACGGCGGTAATCGGCATGGCTGCTCAGTCGGTTTTGATTTCGTAACGGTGCGGCGGCGAGAGCAAGATCACCGTCTGGTCTAGGTAATCGTAAATGACCCGGAAATTGTTGGTCACATCGCGGCCCAGCACGGAAAGGTCGGAGCTTTCATACTCGGTGAAGACGTGGAAGTGACCGCGCACCTGGATCAGCCGTCCGAGATCATTTTTGAAGCCGAGTTGCGTATTGACTTTGATGGAGCCGGTGATGCCGCCTACACCTTCGAGTGGGAGTGAGTCGTCTTCCGGTAAAGCCAAGGGGCGCAGCAGCGTCAGAAATGACGCGCTCAGCACGGTGCGGTCTGCGCCGCCATCAAGTAAGAAAGGAACGTAAGAAAGGAACGCCCGCCCATTTACCATCAGGACATAGGACGTAGCCCGGCACCGCAGGGCCTGACCTCGCCATCACCAAAGAGCTTCCAGGAGCCGTTAAAACGCATAGATGCGGTGCGCTTTCTCTTTCAGGATGTAGTGAACGAAAGGGTGATCTTCGGGATGCCGCACTTGTGCTTGCTGTCTGACCTCTTCGGGGCTATCGCCCACAAACAGTTCGCCCCCGGCAACGGCAAGATGACGCCCCCGGTAGCGATTGAAGACATCCAGTTCCACCGCGTGTGCGCTAAACCACGCCAGATTGCGCTCGAACTGCTCCGATTGGCGCTGCAATTCAGACGGCATTGGCACTTCTTCAATCGTCAGAATTTGAGTTGGTTGTTTCGTTTTCATAGGTGAATGATCTACATCGTGAAAATCTTTCGAGGCGCTTTACCCTCCGGCTGTGCATTCTACGCGAAACGAGTGCAAAATGCCGCCCGGCTTTTCGCTCGACTCCATATTACTTCACGAGGGCATTCACGATGACGCACACCCGCCGCCACTTTCTCAAAACCAGCGCCGCGCTGCCTGTATTCACGCTGGCGCAAACCAAAGACCGCACGAATGGCTTGGCCGCCAAACTCGCCGCCGCGATGGATGCGCCTGTCTTGCGCGCCGAACTGTTCAAACAACCGGTCAAAATCGCCGCCCTCGAATTGCTCAAACACGGCAACCACTTCCTCATTCGTGCGCGTTCGACCGACGGCGCGGAAGGCTCGGCGGGTGCGCACGATGCGGTGATGGAGACGACCTATCCGATCCTGCTCAAACGCGTCGCGCCCTATTTCATCGGCAAAGACGCGCGGCAGTTGGAGGAGCTTATCCAGGGGGTCTATCTGCGCGATTCGAATTACAAATGGCAGGGGCTGCCGTTCTGGGTCTGCGTCGCCGGCGTAGAGCTTGCCATTCTCGATCTGCTGGGCAAGGTGGCAAACAAACCCCTCGGCGCGTTGCTGGGCGGCGTCGTGCGGCAGGAAATCGCCGTCTATCGCGCCAGCGGCAATCGCGGCAATACGCCTGAAGCCGAGATCGAATACCTGCAAAAAATCCAAGCCGAGACCGGCGCGCAGGCGATCAAGTATCGGCTGGGCGCGCGGATGCGTTACGACGACGCTTCGACCAAACGCGATCTGGCGCTGGCGCCGCTGGTGCGCAAAACCTTTGACGACAAGATGACGATCTATGCCGACGCGAATGGTTCGTATGACGTACCGATGGCCATCAAAATCGGCCACGTGCTCGAAGCGCAGAAGTTCCGGTTTATGGAAGAGCCGGTGCCCTTTGATTATTACGACGAAACGAAACAGGTCGCCGAGGGCTTGAAGATTTCGATTGCGCTGGGCGAACAGGAAAGCAGTCTGCGCAGCTTCCGCCGCATCATCGAAAACGGCGTCGCGCGCATCGTGCAGCCGGACTTGCTTTATTTCGGCGGGCTGACGCGCTCGATCAAAGTCGCGCGGATGGCGGCGGCGGCGGGTTTGGAGTGTACGCCGCACATGTCGGGCGGAGGCTTGGGGTATCTCTACATCGCGCACTTTGCCTCGTGCGTGCCCAATTGCGGGCCGCATCAGGAATACAAGGGCGAGGGCGAGACGCTGCCGGTCGAATGCGCGACCTCTTCGTTGAAGAGCGAAAAGGGCGTGATGAAGATTCCGAGCGGGCCGGGGTTGGGTGTGACGATTGATCCTGATTTGCTGAAACGGGCGGTGGTGGTAACAGCATAATCACGTCTCCCACGAAGAGACACGAAGGGGACACGAAGACTGGTTGATTATCTTCGTGTCCCCTTCGTGTGCCTTCGTGGGAGATTGTTGTGGCGGTTGGCAAAGTTGAGCCGCCTTCGGCCATTTGTTAAGCTCCCGGCTCCGCATCTCCCCACTTCAAGCAAGAAATGTATGAGCAAACAAACATTGGTTCTGATTGGTCTGTTCGTGTTCGGCGCAGTGTGCAGCCTGACTACCACGCGCGGCGCGCAATCGGCGGCGCAGCAGGACGCGTTGAACAAACGCGAGGCGCTCTATCGCCGCAACAACCTCGGCGTCGCGTGGCTGGAGCAGTTCAAACACGAAGAAGCCGTCAAAGAGTTTCAACAGGCGCTGGCCGCCGATCCGCAATTCGCTGTTGCACGCATCAATCTGGCGCTGGCGTATACCTTCTTAAACGATTCGCCGAAAGCGCTGGCCGAGGCGAAGAAGGCCGTCGAGGTTGCGCCCAATCATCCATCGGCGCAATACGCGCTGGGCTTGGCCTTGCGCGCCGAAAAGCAATATGACGAAGCGCTGGCGGCGTTTGGCAAAGTGCTGGCGCTTGATCCGCAAGACCCGGCGGCGAACATTCAGACCGGGCAGTTGTTCGCGCAAAAGCAGCAATACGACGCGGCGATCAAGGCTTTCCAGCTTGCCCTGAACAGCGAGCCGTACAACCAGACGGCGGCGTATAACCTGGCCCAGGCGTATCTGCGTTCGGGCAAACAGGCGGACGGGCAAAAGTATCTCGCCGTGTTTCAAAAGCTGCGCGCGTCTGGTTATGCGACTTCGCTGGGCAACGTGTACGGCGAGAAAGGGAAGTATGCCGAGGGCGTCATCACTGCAGGCGCGGAACCGGAATTGGTGAGCAAGGAAAGCGCGGTGAAGTTCGTAGATGCGACGGCGGCGCTGGGCCTGAACGTCAAGACGACCGTCAAACCGCTGAGTGGCGTGCTGGGCCGCAAGCTCAATAAAGCCGAATTCAACGACGCGCTCAAACGCGAATTGGTTGCGCCCTTCAGCGTCAACGTAGACTTGGGCGATTACGACGGCGACCACAAACTCGACGTGCTGGTCGCGGGGCTGGAGGGTGAAAAGCCCTTCATCAAACTGCTGCACAACGAAGGCGGCAAATTCGCCGAGGTGACGGCGGCGGCCAAGCTGACGACAACGAAGCCGGTCAGCGGCGGCGTGTTTGGCGATTTCGACAACGACAACAAAACTGATCTGATCGTCTTCGGCTATCAAACACTGGCGCTCTGGCGCAACAACGGCGACGGCACCTTTGCGGATGTGACGGCGAAAGTGGGCTTGCCTGCGAATTACGCCGACTGGGCGCTGACGGCGGCCTGGGTAGATGCCGATCACGATGGCGACCTGGATTTATTCGTCGGCAACTTTGCCGATCTGAGCGCGTGGCCGAATGCGGCGGACAGCAGTGTCTTTCCGGATGATTTTGCAGGCGCGGAGAACAAATTCTTTCGCAACAACGGCAACGGTACGTTCACCGATGACACCGCGAAGGCCGGCTTGGGCGGCGGCAAGCTGAAGACGACGGCGGTGGTCTGCACTGATTACGATAACCAGCGCGACGTGGATTTTTTTGTGGTGAACTATGACGGGCCGTCGCAGTTGCTGGCGAATCAGCGCGATGGCACATTCAAGTTGGTTTCCTCTGAAGCAGTCATTCCTGACCGCCAGCCAGCTTTAAGTGTAGGGGCAGGCGATCTCAATAAAGATGGCTACACGGATTTTTATTTGCCGGGCCGTGGCGAAGCTCATTGGAAAATCAGCGATGGTCACCGTGCGTTTCGCCAAGCCTCATCTTTTGATGCAGGCACCGCTGGGATTTTGTTTGAGGCTTATGCAGCACGGATAGCGGACTTAGATAACGACGGCATCCTTGATGTAGTTGAGTTAGATAAAGACTGGCTGCGTGTCCGACACTACCGACCCTCCTCCGATGGGCGCTCAGTCTGGGTTGCTGGGGCCAGCGAGCGCGTAGGCAGCGATACACGTGCTTTTGCGCTTGGTGATCTCGCTGGCGATGGAATGCTTGATTTCATCACAGTGAAAAATGATGGGACATTGATCGCTTTCAAAACTGAAGGAGCCAGCAATAACCTTGTGCGCCTGAATCTCACCGGCCGCACCAGCAATCGCAGCGCCATCGGCACGAAAGCCGAACTGCGTAGCGGCAGTTTGCGCCAAAAGCTCGAAGTCTATGCCTCTTCGCCCGCGCCAGCCGCGACTGGGCTGATGTTTGGGTTGGGCTTCCGCACGCAAGTAGACGCGCTGCAATTGATCTGGCCCGCCGGAATCGTGCAATCCGAATTGGCCATCAAACCGGGCGACAATACGTTTGAAGAATTGGATCGCAAGGGTACGTCGTGTCCGTTGCTGTATGCGTGGAATGGCAGCGAATACAGCTTCGTTACCGATTTTCTGGGCGGTTCGGCGCTTGGCTTTTTGGAAGAGCCGGGCGTGTGGAATTACCCCGACACTGATGAATACGTGCGGGTCACGGGCGAACAGTTGCGCGCGCGCGACGGCGTCTATTCGCTGCGAATGAACAACCAGTTGGAAGAGGTGATTTACTTCGACGCGGTCAAGCTGCTGGCGGTGGATCATCCGGCCAACGTAGACGTTTATCCAAACGAACGGCTGATGCCCACGCCGCCTTATCCAACGTTCAAAGTCTATTCAACCCGCAACCCACAACCGCCACTCAGCGCGGTGGATGAGGCGGGTCGCGATGTGCTGCCGCTGTTGACGCAGGTTGACCGGCGCTATCCCGAAGCTTTCGACAAGCTGCCGTTCAAAGGCTACGCGCGCGAACACACGCTGACGCTTGATCTGGGTGCGCGGGCCAAAGACGCTCGGCGCGTGTTGTTGTTGCTGACGGCGTGGATTGATTACGCCGATTCGACTGCGAACCGGGCGGCGGCGCAGGCGGGCGTGAAGCTGATCCCACCGTATCTGCAAGTCAAAAACGCGCGCGGCGAATGGGAGACGGCTATCGCGCAGATGGGTTTCCCAGCGGGCTTGCCCAAAACGATGACGGTCGAATTGCCGAAGGATGCGCTGTGCCATTCAACGCAAGTGCGCATCGTGACCAGCATGCGCATTTACTGGGATCAAATTTTGACGGCTGTTAATAACGAAGTTGTGAGCAACGATCAATCAAACCTGCGCGTGACGACGTTGCAACCGCAACAGGCCGAATTGCGCTGGCGCGGCTTCCCGCGTGAATACACGCCGGATGGGCGTCTGCCGAAGCTGTACGATTATCGTGTGATCGAACCGGTTGCGCCGTGGAAGGCGCATTTGGGCAATTACACGCGGCTCGGCGATGTGCGCCCGTTGGTGTTGGCGGTGGATGATCAATACGTCATCACGCGCAACGGCGATGAGCTACAGGTGGATTTCGACGCGCGCAAACTGCCCGCGCTGCCTGCCGGTTGGAAGCGCGATTTTCTGGTTTATGCTGACGGCTTCGGCAAAGACATGGACATCAATTCGGCGCGGCCCGACACCATCGGCGAATTGCCGTATCACCGGATGAAAGCCTATCCGTATGCACCGGGCGATGCCTATCCGAACGATGCCGCGCATCAGGCTTATTTGCGGCAATACAACACGCGCACGGTGCGCGATCAGCAGGCGGCGCGCTGGCAGGCGGTGCGCTAAACGGATTGCAGATTTGAGATTGGTGATGGGAGATTCGGTTTATGCCACAGAGTCACAGAGGCACAGAGAAAAACCAGCGGTTGATGCTTGTATTTGACTTGCTCTGTGTCTCTGTGACTCTGTGGCAGAGGCTGGTTGTTGAGGTGAGAGCGATGATGCAAGTGAAGAGAACCGCGTTGATGTTGGTTGTGTTGCTTGGTGGTTGGGTTACCTGCGTGGCGCACGCCCAAGCTACGAATCGCCGTTGCGCGCCGCCTGTGCCCGTGGCGCAAGACCGCTGGCGCGGCGAATACTTTGCCAATCGCAATTTGAGCGGCGCGCCGGTGCTGGTGCGCGATGAAGGCGTGGGCGATCTGTTTTTTGATTGGGGGCTGAATGCGCCGGACAGCGAATGCAGCCTGCCGGTGGATGACTTTTCGGCGCGCTGGGCGCGCACGCTGACGTTTTCGCCGGGCACGTACCGCTTCACCGTGACAGCGGATGACGGTGTGCGCGTGCTGATTGACGACCGCGTGGTGATTGACGAATGGCACGAGCAGGCAATGTTGACGCGCGTCGCTGACGTAGACCTGACCGGCGGCGCGCATCGCCTCGTGGTCGAATACTTTGAGCATCTGGGCAGCGCGGCCATCAAATTTAATTGGAGCCGCACGCCCTGTCTCGCCAAGGTCGCCATTGACCATTGGCGCGGCGAATATTTTGCCAACCGCGAACTGAATGGTCAGCCGTTGATGGTGAGTGACGATGGCATGGGCTTTTTAGATTTCCCCTGGGGACTGGCGGGGCCGAGCGCAAGTTGTTTGCGGTTGACCGATAATTTTTCGGCGCGTTGGACACGCACCTTCGCCTTTGCGCCGGGTTACTACCGGTTCAAGGTCAATGCCGATGACGGCGTGCGGCTGTTTATTGATAAGCAGTTGAAGCTCGACCAGTGGATGCCGCAGCGGGGCGAACACGTGGTGGATGTCGAACTCGGCGGCGGCAATCATCAACTGGTGCTCGAATACTTTGAACAATACGGCAGCGCCGAGGTGGGTTTGCGTTGGGAGCGGCATCCTTGTTTGGCGACCGTCGCCGCCGATCATTGGAAGGGCGAATATTTTGCCGCCAGCGATTTAACCGGCCCGCCGTTGCAAATCCGCGATGAAGGCGACGGCCCATTGGAACTGGCTTTTGACAAAGCGGGCGACAAGCAAGGCTGCCTCAAGCGCGAGGAATTTTCGGCGCGTTGGACGCGCAAGGCAACGTTTGCCAACGGCACTTATCGCTTCACCGTTGAGTCTCGCGAAAGGGTGCGCTTTTTGCTGGATGGCGAAACGTTGGTGCATCAGTGGCAGGAACCGAAAGCTTCGCCGACGACAATGGAGGTGGTCGTGCCTGCGGGCAATCACCGGCTGACGCTGGAATACGCCAAAGTGCCAGGCGCGGGCGCGGTGCGGTTGCGTTGGGAAGCGGTGGCGCGGTCGGCTTCGGTAAAACGGTAGCACGCCAAACTCTGGTCAAAACTCATTGGAACAGTGTTTACCACTGCCTCATTCATTCAGCGTGATCAGATAAACATCGTCATCAATCGAATAGGCACAGTAATACAGCCACTTGCTGTCGGCGGAGGCCACGGGGTCGTCGAGGTCTAAATTGGGGAGCGCAAACAGTTCCCGAATGGCCCCGGTTCGACTGTCGGCCAAATAGAGTTTGTGGTTGGCCCCATACACCAAACGACGGCTGTCGTGCAGCCAGTGCGCGACGCTGCCTTCTTGGTTGAGGCGCTGATAACGTTGCGCGGCCAGGTCATACACGACGATGCCGGGGTCTTCGGTTTTGGCAGCGCCGGTGATGCCGGCGAGTTTCTGCTGATCGGCTGACCAATCAAACGGCAGAAACCAATGGTTGGGCGCGGGCGCGGGCAATTTGACCAATTGCTGCGCGTCCCAGGGGCGCGTCAAATCCATCAGATAGCCGCCTGCGCCGCGAATGCTGATGGCCATCTGCTTGCCATCCGGCGCCCAGACCGGCGCGACATAGCCCGGTTGCTGGGGTTGGCTAAAGGTCAATTGCTGTGGTTCGCCGCTCTCCAGGCGAATTGTCCAGGCTTCGTATTTGCCGCTGCGGTCGGTGAAAAAAGCCAGGCGCTTGCCATCCGGCGACCAGCGCGGATAACGGTCTTTGGCGGTGTCATTGGTGATTTGCCGTTGTCCGGTACCATCTTTATTGACGATGAAAAGATCGAATTGCGGATCGCCAAAGGAATAGTAGGCCAACTGCTCGCCATTCGGAGAAACGTCAGGGGTGACGATGTAGCGTTCGCTTTGCGTGACCTGTATTGGTTCGCCATGCACCGTGCCGCTGGCGGCGTCAAAACCGATGCGAAAAATCCGATTGGCTTTGCGGCTGGCGGTGTAAACCATGCGCTGGCCGTTGGCGGCGATGCTGAATTCCAGACTGTTGTCGGCGAAGGTCGGCACCACTTCAGGCTGGCCCTGCGTTTGGCCCGTCGCTTCTTCGATGGGCAGCCGCCAGATACCCCAGCGGCCATTGCGATTGCTGGTGAAATAAAGCCAGCGGCCATCCGGCGACCAGACGGGATTGGCATCATCAAAATCATCGTGCGTTACCGCGACGGGCGTGCCGCCGTTGGCGGGAATCGTCCAGATTTCGCGTTTTGAACCATCGCGTATCCCCCAAAACGCAATGCGCTGATTGTGTGGCGACCAACTCGGTTGCACGGCGTCCGCGCCCGCTTCCAAGCGGCGTTTCTGGCGGCTGGCGAGATTGACGACCCAGAGTTCGCCGCCCAACGAAAAGCGCGACAGCACATTGGCGTAGATAGTGGAATAAACAATCTCCTGTCCGTCGGGCGACCAACTGGGATCGCGTCCGCCATCCACCAGGCGCACCGGATTTTCGCCGGTGGCTCCCATGACATAAATACCGCCGCCATCGCGAGCCGACCAAAACGCGAGCTGTTCACCATTGGGCGAGAAAGTGGGGTCGCCATCATTGGCCGGATGATCGGTCAGATTGCGCGGATTGCTGCCGCCGATGCGCTGCCAGAACAGGTCCCATTGACCATTGAGCAAACGTCCAAAAACGACCACTTGCCCATCCGGCGAAATCGTGGCGTTGCCTTCGCGGCTCGTCATTTCCGTCAGCCGCTGATATTTGGCTTTGCTCCAATCCGTGGCTACCGGCCTTTGCGCCGCCAGGAAAAAGCGCCAGGCCAGCAATGTCATGAGCAGTAAGACCGCCACGCCAGCGGCACTCAACAGTGCGACCTTACGCGCACGTGGTTTGCCCGAGAGCCGCGTTGGAGGAAGCGCCAGTTCAGCGGAGTTGAGATCACGCAACAATAGTTTTAGATCCGCGCGCAAATCCGCCGCCGTCTGGTAGCGCAACTCAGGGTCTTTTTCCAAGGCGCGCTGGACGATGCGTTCAAACTCGGCAGGCGTAGCGCTGACCACTTGGGTAATCGGGAAAGGCGGATGATGCACGATGGCGTCGAGGATCGAAGCTGTCGAATCGCCTTTGAATGGTAAGACCCCGGCGACTAATTCATACAACAGGACGCCAAAGGTAAAGATGTCGCTGCGCTGGTCTACTTCCAAGCCCAACGCCTGTTCGGGCGACATATAACTCACCGTTCCCAGGATGACGCCCGGTTGGGTGCGCCCCAAATTCCCGGTGCCGCCGCGCGTCGTGTAATCCTGTCCGGCCTGTTCCGTCAGTTTGGCCAAACCGAAATCGAGCACCTTGACGTAACCATCGCGGCGCACCATCACGTTTTCGGGTTTGATGTCGCGATGCACGATGCCCGCCGCGTGTGCGGCTGACAGGGCGGCGGCGATCTGAATGGCAATCTCCAACGCCTCTTTGAGCGGCGACTTCACGGCCTTTTGGCCCTGCCGCAATTTCTCGCGCAGCGTTTGCCCGTCCACGTATTCGATGGCCATAAAGTGCTCGCCCGCGCTTTGGCCGATTTCATAAACCGTGATGATGTTCGGATGATTGAGCGCCGAAGCGGCTTTGGCTTCGCGCTCGAACCGTTTGACGCGCGCGGCGTCTTCCGTGAATTGCGGCGGCAGCAATTTGAGCGCGAGCTTGCGATTCAACTGCGGATCGTGCGCCAGATAAACCTCGCCCATGCCGCCGACACCCAGTACCGAGAGCACGTGATATTTGCCCAGGGTTTTGCCGACCAGTATGCGCGCGTTGTCTTGCGCCAGTTTTTTGGCGGCGATTTCGAGGGCCGGCGCTTGCAGGAAATTGGCGTTGGCTTGCTCGTGCGCGACCAACAACGATGCGACTTCGGCGCGTAATTCAGCATCGTTCCCACAGACTTGCGCCAGCCAGGCGGCGCGCTCTGCCGGCGCCCGCGCCAGCGCTTCGTCCAGCAGTTGATCAATTTGTGCCCAGCGTTCGGCGTTCATTGGTTTGGCGGCAGTGGTTACGGGAGAGTCCCGATTGACGCCCGCGAATCTAGCATAGCGGGATTGGAACGGCCAAGAATTGGACGTAAGGCGTGTGCGCGTGTTTTGCGGGAAAGAGTGGCTTGCGCCGGAGTAGCGCAACCTTGCCGAGGCTGCGCGGCTTTCGTCATTGCGCTACTGGCAGCCCCGGTTGGAGTACCCGGAGCCGCGCAACCTCGGCAAGGTTGCGCTACGCGCGCCGTGCCGTCTGGTTTCTTCACGCGCCGCAGCCTCACCCAAAATAACGCGGGGGCCAGGGCTGTTTTTGCGCGAGGCGAATTTGAGCCGCAGCGGCGGTTTCAGCTATGATGCCGCTCCCGAACGAACCAATTCATCAAACGCATCATCACGAGGAGAACACTGTGAGTACATCTGCCGAAGCTCTGGCGCCCGCGCTGACTTTGCCCGAAGACCGTTATCTCGATCCCGATCCACAGCAGAAAAAGATTGCGCTGGATTTGTACCGGCTGGTGGCCGCGCAACCGCTGGTCTGCCCGCACGGCCACGTTGACCCGCGCATGTTCGCCGACCCGGCTTATGAATTCGGCTCGCCCGCCGATCTGTTGCTGATTCCGGATCATTACATCTTTCGGATGCTGTACTCGCAGGGCATTCCGCTGGAGCAACTGGGTGTGCCGCGCGCCCCTGGTGGTGAAGAGGGCGGCGCGGTCGAAAGTGATCACCGCAAAATCTGGCAAATCTTTGCCGACAATTTTTATCTATTTCGCGGCACGCCGACCGGCATGTGGCTGACGGATGAGTTTTACAACGTCTTTGGCGTGCGCGAAAAATTGGGCAGTGCCAATGCCCAGCGCATCTACGATCACATTGCCGAGTGTCTGACCAAGCCGGAGTTCCGCCCCCGCGCGCTGTTCGAGCGTTTCAACATCGCGGTGCTGGCAACGACCGACGCCGCGCACGACAAACTGGAACATCATCAGGCGATCAAGGCGTCGGGCTGGAAGGGCCGCGTGGTGCCGACCTTCCGCCCCGATGGCGTCGTCAATCTTGACCGGCCTGATTGGCGCGACAATCTGAATGCGTTGAGTGAAACCTGCGGCTTTGAAATCGGCAGCTATGCCAAATTGATCGAAGCGCTGGAACAGCGGCGCGCCTTCTTCAAATCAATGGGCGCGACCGCGACCGATCACGCGGCGGAAAGTGCGTTGACCTGTGAACTGTCAGACGCCGATGCCGAGGCGATCTTCCAACGCGCCTTGCAAGGCCGGTTGCAAGCACACGACGACGCGCTTTTCACCGCGCACATGCTGATGCAGATGGCGCGTATGAGTTGCGAAGACGGGCTGGTGATGCAATTCCATCCCGGTTCGCTGCGCAATCACAACGACGCGGTCTTCCGCAAATTCGGTTTTGATAAAGGCTGCGACATTCCGCTGGCGACCGAATACACGCGCGCGTTGCGGCCTCTGCTCAATCGTTATGGCAACGATCCGCGCCTGACGCTTATTCTGTTCACGCTGGACGAAACCACGTTCTCGCGCGAACTGGCCCCGCTGGCCGGGCATTACCCGGCGGTCAAACTCGGCCCGCCCTGGTGGTTCAACGACAGTTTGAATGGCATGCGCCGGTTCCGCGACTTGGCGATGGAAACCGCCGGCCTATACAACACCGTCGGATTCAATGACGATACGCGCGCGTTCCCTTCGATCCCGGCGCGGCACGATCTGGCGCGGCGCGTGGATGCCAACTGGATCGCGGGCCTCGTCGTGCGCGGCATTGTGGATGAACACGATGCCGAAGAGATGATTCATGACGCGGCGTACCGATTGGCGTCGCGGGCCTATAAATTTGCCTGAACTGAAACGCAGCTTTCCTCGTTCGCGAATTATGCTGAAAAACAAACTCCCTCTCTTTGGTTTGGCGTTGCTGCTGAGCGCCGCGCCGAGCAGTTGGCAGCCGGTCTATGGCCGCGCCCGCGCGCTGGCCGCGCCGCGCGTCAACACGCTGGATGGCAAGGCCCGCACGCGCCTGAACGCGGCGTTGCGCGAATTGCGCAAACGCGGCTTGCGGCCCCGCGTCAACAGCACCTTTCGTTCACAGGCGGATCAGCGCGCCATCTATCGTTGCGCGCGCAGCCGCCGTTGCCGTAACCGGCGGGGTATTTATGGCGCGAATCCGCCCGGCTCCTCCCTGCACGAAGCGGGCCTGGCCGTAGACCTGGGCGGAATTGCCGCTGGCCGCCGTAAACGTCGCTTGACGCCGAAAGGCCGCCAGACGGTGCGGGTGATGGAACGTCATGGCTTCAACTGGCGTTATGGTTTGAAAGACCCAGCCCATTTTGAAATCAGTCCGCAACACGCTGGTTATCGTTCGACGCAAGCGGCGATCAACGCCGGGCAGCAACGCTGGCGCAAAGCACAGCAGGGCAAACGCGGCGCGCCAAAAACGACTCAGCGCAAACGCCAAAAATAAACCACCGGATAAATTGAGCGCGCGCCTATTCACCACATAAGGAGCATGGAGTTCAGGCTTCAGCCTGCGTGCGCGCATGGCGCGCCAGACGAGCCAAAGCTTGAACCCCATGGTTTTTTGGCTTGCTCATATATCGCCTGAAAAAAGCGCAGGAGGTTCTGCCATTTGCCTGTAGTCCATGCGCTTTAGCTTGAGCCCCATGCGCTTTGGCACAATCCCTACCACTAGAGCGATTTGCAATTGCGTTTACGGGAGCAGCTTGGGCCGGGACGGTACTGCGCGCGTGAGCAAGTGGCGCGTCAAGCTGATGCCCTGGCCGAAGTCGTTCAGGCTCCGCTTGCTGACGCGCGCGGTACCGTCCCGCAGCGCGGCTTTTTCCCGTAAACTGAAGTGAAAACCGATCTAAAACATGCGCTTGGCCTTGGAATGTTCGGCCAGGTTGAAACTTTAACTGGCTGTCTGACACTTATACCTACAACCTATTTCTTGGGAAAAGCTCAGGGAACCACGGGCGGCTGATTTTCGTTGGGTCGGGGGAAGAACTTCGACGCCTTCTGCGTCGAATGATAAAGCGCGAAAATTCATTCGCCGCTCCGAAGCAAAAAAGTTTGGATAGCAAATAGTAAAGCAAGGCCACGCGATGGTAAGGCGCTTGCCTGGTGAAGGGACCTGATATGAAGTTTCAGAGATGCCGCTACCTCTGTGTGCTGTGCTGCGCTGTGCTCAGTTCACTCACGCTCGCGCAAGCCTTGGGAGAAAGTGGCGTCGCCAATAACGCCGCACCGGGCAAAGCCAAAACCACAAAAATCGCGCCGGTGCTTCCGCCTGAAAAAGCCCAGCCGGTGCATCTGACGCGCTTTGCGACCGAGCCGACTATTGATGGCAAGTTGAATGATGAAGTGTGGGCGACGGCGGCGGTTTTCAAAGACTTTTTGCAAACCCGGCCCGGCGAAAACGTCGCGCCCTCGCTGCAAACCGAAGTGCGGATGGGATACGACGCGCGGAATCTTTATTTCGCCTTTCGCGCCTGGGATGAAGCGGGCAAGGTGCGCGCGACCGTCGCCAAACGCGACAATCTGTGGGATGACGATTTCATCTGGTTGGCGCTCGACACCTTCAACGACCGGCGCAAGGCCTACATCATGGCCTTCAATCCGCTGGGCGTTCAGGCCGACGGCATTTTTACCGAAGGCGGCAACATCAATAACGAAGATTACAGCGTGGACATCGTGATGGAATCGAAAGGCCAGGTCGTGGATGACGGCTACATCATCGAGGTCAAGGTGCCGTTCAAATCGTTGCGCTACGAAATCGGCAAAGGCAAAGCGTGGGGCCTGCATTTGCAGCGCACGATCAAACACAAGAACAACGAACAGACTTCGTGGATGCCGCTGGCGCGCAACATCAACGGCTTCCTCACACAGGAAGGTCACATCACCGGCATCGAAAACATCTCGACCGAGCGCAATCTGGAAATCATTCCCAGCCTGACGCTGTCAGAAAGTGGCCGCCGTGTGCCCGCGCTGCCGGTGGGCTTGCCTGTTGGTATTCCCGCGCTGAACGATCCGGGCCGCTTCGTCAATCAGCCGCTCAATTTTGATCCGGGCCTGTCGCTGAAATACGGCATCACGCCGAACATCACGCTGGATTTCACGATCAATCCCGACTTTGCCCAGGTCGAAGCCGATCAAACCGTACTCACCGCCAACCAACGCTTCCCGCTTTTTTTTGAAGAGCGCCGCCCGTTCTTTTTGGAAGGCATCGAGATTTTTCAGACGGCCTTGCAGCCGGTGCATACACGCACGATTGTTGATCCTGATTACGCGGCCAAGATCAGCGGCAAGCGTGGCCGCAATACGTTTGGCTTGATGCTGGCCGCCGACCGCGCGCCCGGCAATTACAGCGAAGACGAACGCAACGATCCAGGGCTACGCGCAGACATCGCCCGGTTTCTGGATCATCGTGCTTACATCGGCGTGGCGCGCGCCAAACACGATGTCGGGCGTGAATCGGAAATTGGGTTGATCGCCACGAGTTACAACTTCATCGAAAAGCACAATCACGTGGGCGGCATTGATGGCCGCTTCAAAATCAATCCGCAATCCGTCTTTTCGTTTCAAGTGTTAGCCACCAACTCGCGCCGCTATTTTTATAGTCCCGACGAAGACAAAAACACCTTTCGCACGGGCAACGGCTTTGGGTATACCGCCACCTTCGATTACACCCAGCGGCGCTACGGCTTTTTCGCCACCAGCGAAGGCCGCACGCGCGATTACCGCGCCGATGTCGGGTTCACGCGCCGCACCAATTCCAATTTCAGCGGCCTGTTTGGGCGCCTCAGCAGCGATCCCAAACGCAGCCAGAAAGCGATGCTGCAAACCTGGCGCATTTTCAGCCGCGTGATCAGCAATTACGATTTTCAAGGCCGTTCGCAGCAACTGACTGCCGGGGCTAATCTGTTCATGCAATTCCAAAAACAGATTGCCGTCGGCTTTGGCGGCAACCGCGGTTACGAACGCATTTTTGAAGAAGAGTTCGGCCCCAAACGCGCGTCAACCCGCGCGGGCGCCTTTGCTGGCGGGCCGGAACGCAGTGCCGCCGGGAACAATGTCTTTGTGTTCGCGAATGCGCGGCCCAGCAAGAAATATACGGCAGGGGTCGAGACGGGCCTTTCGACGGCGGAACTGGATTACGACTTCGGCGCGGGGCCACGCTTCCCGCGCATTAGTCCGGCGGCCCTGGCGAATCCGAATGCAGCGCTCGATCCGGGTGCGGGACGTGGAGTTTTCTTGAATGCCAATGTTTCTTACCAGCCGACCAATCCGCTGCGCTTCTCGCTGAATTACACCAACAGCCGCCTGACGCGCCACGATACGGGGCGGTTGGCCTACAAAGATCACATCTATTCGTTCCGCACGACCTACCAATTCACGCGCTTCGTCTTTGTCCGCAGCCGTGTGGATTACTCGACCCTGGCGGCGCGAGTGCGCGGGCAATTTCTTTTTGGTTACACGCCGAATCCGGGTACTTCGTTTTATGTGGGCTACAACGACGACATGAATTATCGCGGGTTCAGCCCGTTCACTGCGCGTTACGAACCAGGTTTCGAGCGCAACGGGCGGACGTTTTTTATCAAGATGTCCTATCTGATTCGCAAGAGCATTAAGTAAATTGCGCCGCCTGAGAACGGCCCGCTAAGCGCCAGCTTGCCAATTCCGGGATTGCTCGATTCCACTTCCGAACAACGCCTTTCAACACCGCCTTGAGCGGGCGATTGAACACAACCAGTTACGGCGCACGACGTTGTGGCACGCCGGTTGGTTAAGGCATTCCAGTAGGGCGATCTATGCGCCGAAGCAAGCTGAAAAGACTGTCCACCAAGACACCAGATAAACACGCAGACGCATGTTTATCTGGTGTGATCCGGCGTGGGCGATTTCCTGTGGGAGGCCGCAATGCAAACCTTTTGGCCCTTTTGGCCCTTTTGGCCCTTTTGGCAAGACGTTCGTTACGGGCTGCGGATGTTGACGAAGCAGCCGGGCTTTACCTTGATCGCGGTGCTGACGCTGGCGCTGGGCATCGGCGCGAATACGGCGATTTTCAGCGTCGTCAACGCCGTCTTGCTCGAAGCGTTGCCGTACCGCGCTGCCGACCGCTTGGTGATGGTCTGGGAAAAGAGCCAGCGAACCGTGCAAAACACCATCAACCTCGGCAATTTCTTTGACTGGAAAGAGCAGAGCCAGAGTTTCGAGGACATGGCCGCTTTCGCCGATTTCCGCACCAACCTGACCGGCAATGGTGAACCGATTGAAATCCCCGCGCAGATCTGCACCGACAATCTGTTCAACGTGCTGGGCGTGCAACCGGCGTTGGGCCGCACCTTCACGGCAGATGATGGCAAGCAGGGCGCAGCCGATGTCGTCGTGCTCAGTTACGGGTTATGGCAGCGCCGCTTTGGCGGCGACCCGCAAATCATCGGGCGCAAAATCATCCTCAACAACAACGAAAACACCGTCATCGGCGTGCTGCCCGCCAGCTTCAAGTGGCACATCATCGGCAATTCGTTGACGAACCAGCCCGCCGAATTATGGTCGCCCTGGTCAATCTCCGAACAACTGAAACAACGGCGCGGCCGCTTTGCCAGCGCCGTCGCGCGGCTCAAACCCGGCGTGAGCCTGACGCAGGCGCGCGCCGACATGGATACGCTGCAAACGCGGCTGATTGAGCAATACAAAGAGTTCAACACCGGCTGGGGCATCACGGTCACGCCGTTGCGCGAACAGTTCGCGGGCGAATTGCGCCCTGCCTTACGTGTCTTGATGGGAGCGGTTGGCTTTGTGCTCCTGATTGCCTGTGCCAATGTCGCTAACCTGTTGTTGGCGCGAGCAGCCGCACGGCAAAAAGAAATCGCCGTGCGCGCCGCGTTGGGCGCGGGGCGTGGGCGCATTGTGCGGCAGTTGCTGACTGAAAGCGCATTGCTTGCCATGTTGGGCGGCGCGGCTGGTTTGTTGCTGGCTTGGTGGGGTACTGAGGCGTTGGTCAGTCTCAGCCCGCCGGAGTTGGGCGCCTTGCAGGGCTTGAAAATCAGCGCGTCCGTGTTGGGCTTTACCTTCGCCATTGCTTTGTTGACCGGTGTGCTGTTTGGCCTGGTTCCGGCGTTGGAAGCCTCGAACCTTAAACTCAGCGAAACCTTGAAAGAAGCGGGCCGCAGCTTGGGCGGGGGCACCCGCAGCCAGCGCTTGCGCAACGTTTTGGTGGTCGCCGAAGTTGCGCTCGCCTTGGTGTTGTTGGTCGGTGCGGGTTTGCTGATCCGCAGCTTCTTGCGCTTGCAAGCGGTTGGCACAGGATTCAATCCTGAAAACGTTTTGACCATGCGTGTGGCCTTGCCGGGTCGCCGTTACAGCGACGACCCCAAACGCATCAACTTCTTCACGCAGGCTGTCGCGCAGATGCGGGCGTTGCCGGGCGTCGAGTCCGCCGGGGCGATCAATTACATGCCTTTTGCCGGGCCGGGCGCAGGCACGAGTTTTGAGATCGAGGGCAAGCCGCCTTCTTTGCCGGGGCAACGATTGACGACGGGCGTTTGTGTCGCTGATCAAAACTTCTTCCAGGCGATGCAGATTCCGCTCCAGCGCGGGCGCATGTTCACCGAACAGGAAGTCAAAGAGCTGCGCCACGTCGTCATCGTCAACGAGGCGCTCGCCAAGAAGTATTTCCCCAACGAAGAAGCCCTGGGCCAGCGGCTCACCATTTCGATGAAAAACGAGAACGTGCCGACCGAAATCATCGGCATCGTCGCCGATGTCAAGCACGCCCAACTCGACAAAGAAGCCGAGCCGATGTCGTACTGGCCCATCGCCGAATTGCCTTACAACGCGATGACCTTTGTCTTGCGCACCAAAGGCGAGTCGCTGGCGCTGGCCGCCGCCGCGCGCAATGTCATTCAAACGCTCGATCCGCAACAGCCCGTCGCCGACGTGCGCACGCTCGCCAGCCTGCTCGGCAAATCCATCGCGCGGCAACGCTTCAACACACTGCTGCTGGGCGTGTTTGCCGCTGTCGCCTTGCTGCTCTCGGCCATCGGTATTTACGGCGTGATGGCCTACGCCGTGACGCAACGCACGCACGAACTCGGCATCCGCACGGCGCTGGGCGCTTCGGCGGCAGACATCTTGCGCTTGGTCTTGGGGCAGGGGATGCGGCTGGTCTTGGCGGGTGTGGTGCTTGGATTGGGCGCGGCGCTGTTGCTGACACGCCTGGTCAAGACGCTGCTGTTCAATGTGAGCACGACTGACCCGCTGACGTTTGCCGGTGTCGCGTTGCTGTTGACGGCGGTCGCGCTGCTGGCCTGCTGGCTGCCCGCGCGGCGTGCGGCGCAAGTAGACCCACTGGTCGCGCTGCGGTGCGAATAACGCCGCGCTTCTTGAACTCGCTGTGGCGACTGGTAGGTGTACGCCTGCTCTGCTGGTCGCCGTAGCGATTACTACCCTTCAGTCCCAACTGGCGAGGTTTTCTCCCAGCCCTTCCTCAACCTCTCTCACCTATTTCAAATAGGATCAAGCTATAGATTTCAAGAAAAAGAATTTCCGAATTGAACCTGCGAAGCGGGTGGCCAGAGTGTAGCCCAGGGTGGAGGCGCAGCCGCAACCCTGGGTAGCGGTGCAGTGAATTACAAGCCCACGAAGTGGGCGACAGACAATGGCCTGCCGCCCGTTTCACGGGCTTATAACTTACGCCATCGCTACCCAGGGCTAACGCCCTGGGCTTTATGCTGCCGCCCGCCTTCGCGGGCTTGCTGCGGAAAAGCATTTTCTTGAAATCTATATCTCGTAATCCCGCAATCGTTGACTGTGGTTAGTACGGTTTTGCCCTGTGGCGCTGAACATTCTTTCCTCAATCGCGCTGGCGTAGTCTCCGCCCGTTGAAAAAAGAGGCGCGCTGACAAATGACCTGGCAACCCGCGTTGCCGTTTACGATTGAGGAAATTATGCACTTCACCTTGCGGAATGTTTGTTTCGTGTTGCTGGCCTGTTCATTGCTCGCGGTGGCCAGCGCCGCGCAATCCCAACCGGATAAAACCCTCTCACCTTATTTTTTCGTGCAGGGCGATCCCGCCCTCGATCACCTGCCGCTCAAAGACACGCGCGTGCAAATTGACGTTTCGGGCGTCATCGCCGATGTGAAGGTCTGGCAGACCTATCGCAACGAAGGCGCGCGGCCTATCAATGCGCGCTATGTGTTTCCGGCTTCGACGCGCGCCGCTGTTTATGCCATGCGCATGAAAATCGGCGAGCAAGTGATCGTGGCGAAAATCAAAGAGCGCGAAAAAGCCAAACAGGAATTCGAGCAGGCCAAGGCGGAGGGGAAAAGCGCTTCGCTGTTAGAGCAAAACCGGCCCAATGTGTTTTCGATGAATCTCGCCAACGTCATGCCCGTCGATCAGGTCGAGATCGAGCTGCGTTATACCGAGTTGCTGGTACCGACCGACGGTGTCTATGAGGTTGTGTATCCAACCGTAGTTGGGCCGCGCTATTCGTCTCAACCGGAGTCTTCAGCGCCAGCCGAAGATAAATGGGTCAAGAGTCCGTATCTGCATCAGGGCGTTGCGCCGAACAACACGCTACACATTGCGGCGCGCATTTCCGCCGGTGTCCCAATTCGCGATTTTGCCAGCCCTTCGCATCAAATTACGCCGCAATGGCAGAGCGCCACAATTGCAGCGGTTCAACTGGACAATGCCAATCAGGCACAAGGCGACCGCGATTTCATCCTGCACTATCGTTTGGCGGGCGAGCAGATCACGTCGGGTTTGTTGCTTTATCGCGGCCAGGATGAAAACTTCTTTTTGTATATGGCCCAGCCGCCCCAGCGCGTCGCGACCGCCGACATCCCCGCACGCGAATACATCTTTGTGGTGGATGTTTCCGGTTCGATGGACGGGTTTCCGCTGAACACGTCCAAACGGTTGATGCGGGATTTGCTGGGGCAATTGCGTCCCAGCGATCTATTCAACATCGTTTTGTTTGCGGGTGATTCCGCCACGCTGGCGGCGAAGTCGCTGCCCGCCGAACAACAAAACATTGCGAAAGCGATTCGCCTGATCGAACAGCAGCGCGGCAGCGGTGGCACCGAATTACTGGCGGCCATCAAACAGGCCATGAGTTTGCCCCGCGAAAGCAATGTCTCGCGCAGTGTGGTGCTGATCACCGATGGTTTTGTTTCCGGCGAAAAAGGCGTCTTCGATTACATTCGCGGCAATCTGAATCAGACCAATGTCTTCGCCTTTGGCATCGGCACCTCGGTCAATCGTTACCTCATCGAAGGCGTCGCCAAGGCCGGGATGGGCGAACCCTTTATCGTCACGCAGGAAGCCGAAGCGCCCGCGCAGGCCGCCAAATTTCGCGACTACATTCAAACGCCGCTCTTAACCGGCATTCAAGTGCGCGCGCTCGGTTTTGAGACGTATGACGTGCATCCGGCCCAGCTTCCTGATTTGTTTGCGCAGCGCCCCGTGATCCTCTTCGGTAAATGGCGCGGGCCGGTCAGCGGAGCCTTTGAATTGCAAGGCAAGACTGGTCAAGGGAATTACCAACAGCGGTTGGATGTCGCTGGTGTTCAACCCGAAGAAGCCAATCGCGCGTTGCGCTATCTGTGGGCGCGGTCGAGCATCGCCGAGCTTTCCGATTACGGCGCTGAGCATCTTGACGAAGACCGCGTCAGCCAGATCACGGCGCTCGGATTGAAGTACAACCTGCTGACGCAATACACCTCCTTCATCGCCGTGCGCGAAGTCGTGCGCAATCCGCAGGGCGCGGCGGAAGACGTGGATCAACCGTTGCCGCTGCCCGCAGGTGTCAGCGAATTGGCTGTCGGCAGTGAGCCGGAATTCCTGTGGCTGTTGGGCGCGTTGCTGGCGCTGGCAACCTGGATGCTCTTGCGGGAACAAAGGCGGTTGGTATGAAAAGGGAAGTGAACTGGAAATGGCTGGCGCAGTGCCTGGTGGTGCTGGGTTGTGGCTACGCGCTCAAACGCTATTATTCATCGGCCAGCGCTGACCAGTTGCGTTGGATACTGGCCCCGACGACGGCGCTGGTTGAACTGGTTAGCGGCGTTTCCTTCGAGTTTGAAGCGCACGCTGGCTACCTCAGCCGTGAGCGCGGCTTTTTGATTGCCAATTCCTGCGCGGGCGTGAACTTTTTGCTCACGGCCTTTCTGCTGCTGGCGTTCGGCAGGTTGTTGCGCAATGGTGCGCGGGCATTGGCTTGGCACTTTATCCCCGCCGCCGCCTTGGTGGCCTACCTGGTGACCCTGCTGGCTAATGCCACGCGCATCGCCATCGCCTTGCAGTTGCAACACGCGGCCTCTGGCTTGGGCGGCTTGGGCGGGTTGAATCCCGCCCAAGTGCATCGCTTTGAAGGCATCGTCATCTACTTCGGGTTTTTGCTGGGCTTGTTCGTCGTCAGCGAAAAGATGGCGGTGGGAAACGTCAGCAGCAGCAGTTGGCTTTTGTTCTTACCGCTGTTCGTCTATTACGCGACGATGCTGGGGATTCCGCTCGCCACGGGCGCTTATCGGCGCGAAGGCGCTTTCTGGGAGCACTCTCTGACAGTGTTGCTGTTGCCGCTCATCCTGATGCTTCCCTTCAGCGCGTTTTACCTGCTGTGTTCGCGCAAGCAACTTGGAGCGCGGCGGCAAGTCGGCACACTCCAATTTGCTTATTCGCATCGCAAGGCGACCAATGGATCAACCCGCGCCGCCCGCCGCGCGGGGATCACACAGGCCAGCAACGCGACAGCCAGCAGCACCACCGCCACCGCGCTATAAGTCAGCGGATCGGTCGTGCGCACGCCGAACAGCAGGCTCTGTAACACGCGCGTGCCCGCCAGCGCGCCCGCCAAACCTAGCCCAATGCCGAGCAGCGCCAGCGCCAAACCTTGTTTCAAGATCAGGCGCACCACATCGCCCGCCTGTGCGCCCAGCGCCAGGCGCACGCCGATTTCCCGCGTGCGTTGCGTGACGGCATAAGACAGCACGCTGTAAATGCCGAGCGCCGCCAACAGCAAGGCCAGCGCGGCAAAACCGCCGAGCAGCCAGGTGTTGAAGCGGCGCGGGGCGAGCGAGCCGACAACGAATGTGCGTAAGGTCGTGGCGGCTTGGATGGGTTGGTCTTTGTCTACGGCCCAGACCTGTTGGCGCACAGCTTGAATCAAAGCGGCGGGATCACCGGCAGCGCGCATGAATAGGCGTGTGGTGCGCGCGGTGCGCGTGGGCAGCGGCAAATACCAATCCGCGCCTGGCGCTGATTCCAGTGTGCGTTGCGGCGTGTCGGCGACGATGCCGATGATCGTTTTCCAGGGATTGTCAGCGCGCGGGAGGCCGAGCGAGAGGCGTTTGCCGAGCGGGTCTTCGTGAGGCCAATACTTGCGCGCCATCGTTTGGTTGATGATCGCGACTTCGTTCACGTCTTGTGAGGTGAAATCGCGCCCGCGCAGCAGCGGAATGCCCAGCGTGCGAAAGAAATTCGGCGCGACCAATTGCCAGCCCGCATGGGGTGGATGATTGAAATCGAGCTGGCGTCCTTCGATGGCAAAGGGATCGCTGGTGACTGTGCCGCTGAGCGGAATGAGATTGCCTGCACTGGCTTGTTCGACGCCGGGCAGCGCACTGACGCGCTGGGTTAGGTCTTGGTAAAACGCGTTGATCTTTTGCGCGTCAGGATAGCGTTCGCGTGGCAGTGCCAATTCGACAAAGAGCAACTTGTCTATATCCAGACCCGGCTTGAGACGTTGCACGCGAATCAGACTGTTGAGCAGCAATCCTGCGCCCACCAGCAACAACATCGCCAGCGCGATTTCACCCACGACTAGCGCATTGCGCAACCAGTGCCGGTTGCGTGTCGCCGCGCCGCCGCCTTCTTTCAAGATTTGCTGCACGTTGGGCCGGGAAGCCTGCCACGCGGGCAGCACGCCAAACAACACGCCTGTCAGCGTTGTCAGCAGCAGCGTGAAGCCGAGCACGCGCCAATCCAAACTGGTTTCGCTGACGCGCGGCAGATTATCGAGTTTGAGTTTGGCAAGCGCCTCGACGCCCCACCACGCCAGCAGCAAGCCACCCGCGCCGCCCAACGTAGCGAGCAGCAAACTCTCGCACAATAACTGGCGCACAATCTGCCAGCGGCTTGCCCCTAACGCGGCGCGAATCGCCAGTTCGCGTTGCCGCACGGTCGCCCGCACCAACAACAGGTTTGCCACGTTCGCGCAGGCAATTAATAGGACGAACGCCACCGCGCCCAACAGCATCAACAACGCGAATCGGCTGCGTCCAACGGCTTCTTCCAACAAAGGGGTGGCCGTGATGCGCCAGCCGCCATCGGCATTGTTGGGGCCGCGATAACCTGGCTGTTGCGATTCAAAGCGCTGCGCCAGTGCGCCCAATTCAGCGCGCGCCTGTCCCAATGTCACGCCCGATTTGAGCCGCGCGAGCACGTTCAGAAAATACGGCGGCTGGCGCTGTGCCACTTGTTCGGTCGTGAGCGCCAGCGGCGTCCACAATTCCGCCGGTTCGCCGAAGCGGAAGCTGGCGTGCGGATATTGAAACCCGGCGGGCATCACGCCGACGATGGTGTAATTCTGTTCGTTCAGCCGCAGCGTTTGGCCGACGACATTGGCCGCGCCGCCGAAGCGCTGTTGCCATAGATCGTGGCTGATGATGACGACGTTGTCGTGGCCTGGTTGAGTGTCGTTGTCATTGAAAGCCCGCCCTTGGCTTGGTTGTGCGTCCAGCATGGCAAACAGGTTCGCTGTGACGCGCGTGCCCGCCAGCCGCTCCGCCAGTTGGTCTGATTGACCTGCACCGGTCAGGTTGTAATCCTCGCTGGCAGAGGCCGCGACTTGCGCAAAGCTTTGCGTCTGCTCGCGGTAGTCCACATATTCGGCGGCTTTGGCGGGCAGCCGTTCGATGTTGAGTTTCAGGAAATTACCCCACAGCACAACCAGCCGATCCGCCTCGGCGTAAGGCAGCGGACGCAGCAACACGGCGTTGACAACGCTGAAAATCGCCGTGTTCGCGCCGATGCCGAGCGCCAGCGTGAGCACCGCGACGAGCGTGAAGAACGGCTGCTTGCGCAGCATCCGCGCGCCATAACGCAGGTCATGCCAGAGGTAGTTCATCCTGAATCTCCCGGGAGGAAAGTTTAGCGCGCCACGCCGTCAAATTGTGCCGCGCGGCGTCAGCTTGCGGTGCTTGGACGCCCCTTTGAAAGGAATTGTTCCGCTTGTCGGCGGCAGATTGGCGCTGCGTCATCACTCATAGCGCAGCGCAATCATCGGGTCTACCTTGGTCGCCCGCCACGCCGGAATAAAACACGCCACCAGCGCCACCAGCGTCAACACTGTGGCAATCACGCCGTAAGTCAGCGGGTCGTTGACCTTCACGCCGAACAGCATCTTCGACAGGTTCAGCCAGCTTTCCAGGTATTTCGTCAGCACATACGCGCCGACCAGACCGAGGATTACGCCAAGCACGGCCAGCGTCATGCCTTGGCGCAAGATCATGCGCAGGACATCGCGGCGCTCAGCGCCCAGCGCCATGCGAATGCCGATCTCGTGCGTGCGTTGCGAGACGGCGTAGGCCATCACGCCGAACAAGCCGATGGCCGCGAGTTGTTGCGCGAGCAGGCCGAACAACGTCATCAGCTTGGCGAAGAGGCGTTCCATGCGCAGCGTTTCATCGGCCTGGGCGACCTGCGTTTTGATGTTGTTGAGCGGCAGGTTCACGTCCACGGCACGCACGGCTTGGCGGACGGCGTTGATGGCGGCATTCGGATCGCCGTTGGTGCGTACCTCAAAAGTCGAGCCGCCCATCGAACGCAATTCCTGCCGCCACGAGGTATAGGCTGTTGGCGGTACCTCATCGCGTTGGCGCGTGTATTTGGCGTCTTTGGCGAGGCCGACGATTTCGATCTCGTCCGGTTTTTTGAAATCGAAGGCGAAGCGTTTGCCGATGGGGCTTTCGTTGGGGAAATACTTATTGGCGAAGGTTTGATTGACGACCACCACGCGCGGCGCGTTGGCGTCATCTTGCGGTTGCAAATTGCGCCCCGCCAACAGTGGGATTTCCATCGCCGTCAGAAAATTTTCGCGCACCTGATGAATATATCCTTCGCCGCTTTCTTTGATGCGCCCTTCGGAATCAGGCTGTGCAGAAAGGGCGCTGCGCAAGAAGACACCGCGAGAACTAGAACCCTGTGCGAGCAAAGGCATGCGCGAAAAGGTGACGGCCTGCACGCCGGGCACCGCTTCCAGACGCTCAGTCAATTGCTGATAAAGCTGCGTGAGCTTTTCGTCTTTGTACCCGATCAGGCCCGGTTGGAGACCGAACAGCAACAGGTTTTGCGTGTTGAAGCCCGGTTCGACACGTTGCAAATTGAGCAACGTGCGCACAAACAGCCCCGCGCCAATCAGCAGCAACAACGACAGCGCGACCTGGGCGACAACCAAGCCGCGGCTCAACAGCGAACGCGCGACTGTGCTCGAACTGCGCCCGCTGTCTTTGAGTGCGGGCGTCAAATCCACGTTCGTGCTGCGCCACGCCGGAGCCAAACCAAAGATGATGCCGGTCAGCAACGACAAGGCCAGCGTGAACACCAGCACGCGCCAATCCAGTTGCGGTTCGAGCGCGCGCATCCCGCGTCCGCCCCAATCGTTGACCGCCAACAAACCGTCTTTGATCCAAACCGCAAAGAGCAACCCCAGCGCGCCGCCAATAGCGGAAAGCAGCACGCTCTCAGTCAACAACTGGCGGATCAAGCGCCAGCGGCTCGCGCCCAGCGCCAGCCGTAACGCGATTTCTTTTTGCCGCCCCGCCGCGCGCGACAGCAGCAGGTTCGCCACGTTGGCACAGGCAATCAGCAGCACCAGCCCGACGACGCCCAGCAGCATATACAGCGAAGGCCGGTAATACTGCCGCGAATTCATCTCGCCCTGCGCGCCGGGGTCTAGGTAGAGGCGCGGGTAGAGTTTCGGATCGAGATCATTGATCGCATTGCCGCCGCTCGCTTTGGCTTGCGCCTGCCGCGCGGTGCGGTGTTCGAGGACGGATTGATGAAAGGCATTTTCCAACTGCGCGCGCGCCTGCTCCGCCGTCGCGCCGGGTTTCAAACGGCCCATTAAGCGCAACCACCAACTGCCCGCGCCGCTCATGTTCGACCGCTGGCGATCCGTGTAAAGCTGTGGCTCCCAAGCCAGCGGGACGGACACGTCCTGCGTCGAGCCTACATCCATCGTGCCCTCAAAGCCCGGCGGCGTGATGCCGATGACGGTGAACGCCACGTTGTTGAGGTTGATCGCTTTGCCGACGACCGCCGCGTTGCCGCCGAAACGCTGTTGCCAATACCGAAAACTGAGCACGGCCACAGGGCTGGCCGAGGCCTTATCGTCCTCATCCGTCAACAAGCGTCCAAGCACCGGTTGCACGCCGAGGCCGATAAAATAATTGCCTGAGACGGCTTGCCCGCTGGCGACATCGGCCTGCCCGTCGGCGCTGACGTTCAGCCCTACATTGCCAAAGGCGATGAGGTCAGAGAGCGGACTTTCGCGCTCGCGCATGCGCTGATAACTCTGATAGGCAAACGACGTCATCGTGCGCTGGCCTGCTTCATCGGTGCGCGAGTTGCCGTTGTAACTGCCCACGCTGAATTCGCGCGGCGCGACCGAGCGGAACAGCACCAGCCGCTGTGGCTCTTTGACCGGCAGCATCTTTAACAGCATCGAATCCACGATGCTGAACAGCGCCGTATTCGCGCCGATGCCCAACGCCAGCGAAAGCACCGCGATGGCGGTGAGGCCGGGCGTTTTTAGCAACATGCGGAAACCGTAGCGCAAATCTTGCAGAAGCGTTTGCATAATGGTTATCTCCAAAAAAACCGGTCGGCGTGCTCAAATAGAAAATCGAATGTGAATCATCGGCAGAAAAGGAAACCTGCGCCAGCAGGTGTTCAGAGTTCAAGCTTCAGCTTGTCTGGGCGCGTGCAAAGCACGCCGACAAGCTGAAGCTTGAACTCTGAACACCTGCTCCTAGCGCGCCCAACGTAACGCAGTGTGCTTCTTGCGGAAGCCTGCCCTGCAACGATTCAGGGCTTACCCGCGCCGTTGTTTTCGCGCAGCTTCTTCAATGCTTCAATCCCGCCCGCGTTGCCGGGGTTCAATTCAAGCGAACGCTCGTAATTTTTGATTGCCAATTCGCGTTCACCGTTGGTTGCATACGCTTCGCCCAAACTGTCGTAGGCGTTGGCGGATTTCGGGTAATCCGCGACGTTTTGTTTGAAAACTTCGAGGGCGTCTTTCATCCGCTTCATGCCCAGCAGGTCATAGCCGAGGCGGTTCATCTGGTTTTCATTCACGGTTTCACTGGCGGGGTGGCCTGCGCGCGCGGCGCGGTATTCAGTAAGCGCAGCTTCGGCACCTTTGGTGAGAATGGTTTTGAAAAGCGTGCGGCCCGGTGATTGGTAAGACTCGTAATTTAACCAGGCCAGCGCCGGTTGCGCGCCACCGACGGCTGCGGCCACGATTTCGCGCGCAATCGAAAGGCCGTTGGCGCTGTTGGCGAAAAAGACCACGCCGAGTTTCTGTTTCTCAAACGCGACGACATACGCCTTGCTGTCGCCGTTGTCGCCCCAATGCCAGAACGACAAACCATCTTTTGACGCTGCCTCTGGCGTCGTTTGCAAGCCCCAGCCCAGTCCCCAGGCCACATCGGCTAATGGTTTCGGGTTCGGATTGTTGAGCGAATTCGCGCCGCCCGCGATGACCTGGGTTTGCGGCGTCAGCATCAGCTTGCGCGTCGCCGGCTTCAATCCGGTGCCGTTCAAAATGGCCGCGACGAAGCGGGCATAATCCTGCGCGGTCGTGTGCAAGCTGGCGGCGGCGTTGGCTGCGCCGGCGGGCGTTTTGTTCTGGCTGACAGGCAGGCCGCGTGAATTGTGGCGGAAGGTTTTGAGATTGTCGTAAGTGTCGCGCCAAACATAGCTGCTGCTGGTCATGCCCAGCGGCGCAAAGACCATGCGTTGCATGAAATCGTTGAATTTCTCACCCGTCAGATGCTCGATGGTTTTGGCGAGATAGACAAAGCCTTCGCCCGAATAGCTGAAGCGCGTGCCGGGGTCGAGATAGATTTTGAGCTGGCCGTTGCGCCAGTTCGGAAAGCCCGTCGTGTGGCTCAACACGCGCCGCGCCGTGATCTGGCCCAAACGCGGATCGTCGCCGACCTCGTAATTGCCGGGCAGGTATTGATTGAGCGGCGTGTCCAAATCGAATTTGCCCGCGTCCACCAGCTTCATGATCGCGTAAGCGAAAACGGGTTTGCTCAGGCTGGCGGCTTCAAAGACGGTGGCGTCAGTGACCGGCTCATTCGTCGTGGCGTTTTTGACGCCGAAGCTGTGTTGCCAGACGGGCTTGCCGTCACGGATCAAGGCTAGCGCCAAGCCGGGCACATCCGCTTCTTTCATCAATAGCGGAATGCGCTGTTCGAGGCTTGCGGTGAGTTGTGCGAGTTTGGTTTTGGTTTGTAAGGGCGGCGCTTTTTCCTGCGCCTCAAGATCGCCACCAATCATTGCCGTCAGTACGAGCAACGCGCAAAGCTTTGTGATTGTGTTCATCAAATACCTCAATTTGAATGGGGGCAACCTGGTACGCACCGCTGCCAGCGTGCAGTCTGGGTATCAGACTGGTTGAAGCTGAAAGGAAACCCTTCGGCATTGTTCAGTCTGTCGCCGAGACCGCACGCTGGAAGCGCTGCGTACCCAGGTTCATTGGTTTACTCACTGCGCAACGCGATCAATGGATCAACCTTCGTGGCGCGCCGCGCGGGCACCCAACACGCCAACAACGCCACGACCGCCAGCAACGCGACGACGGCGGCATACGTCAGCGGGTCGGTCACACTGACCTCAAACAGCAACGTAGACATCACGCGCGTCAGCGCAAAAGCCCCGGCCAACCCGATGCCGATGCCGGCGACAGCCAGTTTGGAACCTTGTCCCAGCACCATCTTCAGCACGTCGGTCGAACGCGCGCCCAGCGCCATGCGAATGCCGATTTCCGGCGTGCGTTGCGAGACGGCGTAAGACATCACGCCATAAATCCCTACGGCGGCCAGCGTCAACGCCATCACTGAAAACGCGCCGAGCAACAGCGAGAGGAAGCGCGGCCTGACCAGCGCGTCGGCGACTAAATCGGAAAGCGGTTTTAAGTCATAGAGCGGCAGCGACGGGTCAAGTTCGCGCACAGCGGCGCGCACCGCGCCCGCCACTTGCAGCGGGTCGCCCGCGACGCGCAAGACGAAGCTGCGATTGTTGATGCCGTTGAACAGCGTGTTGACCTGTTGATCTAAAAAGTAAAGTTCGGTGCCGGCGGGTTTGTCCACGCCGATGTTTTTAGTGTCTTCGACGATGCCGATGATGGTGAACCAGTTGGGCTGCCCCGGCCCACCGGGAGCGAGGCGTTTGCCGATAAGGCTGTCTTTAAGATTGGGCCAGAATCGCCGTGCCAGGTTTTGATTGATGACGACGACGCGCTGGGCGCTTTCGTTGCGGTCCGCGAGATCAAAGGTGCGCCCGGCTTGCAAACGAATGCCCAGCGTTTTGAAATAATCCTCGCTGACGTAGTTCCAGTAATCCACGTTTTGCGCCGGGCCGTCGGGCGTGGAGATGAAACCTTCGATCATCGTGTCGTTGGCGTTAATCGGGCGCAGCGGCGGCAACCCGCCCGCCATTGCGGCGCTTTGCACACCGGGTAAGGCGGAAAGTTTCTCGACCAACGATTGCGAGAAACGCTGTTCAACCGCGGGCGGATAGGCGCTCGAAGGTAGCGACAAGTTGAAGGAGAGTGTGTGCAACGGGTTGAAGCCCAACTCTACGTTTTGCAATTTCCAGAAGGCGCGAATCATCAAACCTGAGCCGACAACCAGAATCACCGCCAGCGCGATTTCAGTAATCACCAGACCTTTGCGCAACATCTGACTGCCGCTGCCCCCTCCGCTGGTGGATCGCAAGCTCGCGCCGTGCAGCCAACCGGCCAGATTGTGCTCGCGCAACTGCGCCAGCGGGGCCAGCGCAAAGATGAATACCGCCAGCACGGACACGCCGAGCGTAAAAGCCAGCACCGGCAGATCAATCGCGATTTCGCCCGTGCGCGGCACGCTGTCGGGTGCGGCGGCCATAATCACTTTCAAACCGAATTGGGCCAGCCCCACGCCAAACAGCACGCCCAGCAACACCAGCAACACGCCTTCGGCCAGGAACTGCCGCAGCATACGCCCGCGCCCCGCGCCCAACGCCAAGCGCACGGCGAATTCGCGATGCCGCGCTTCGGCTCGCGCCAGCAACAGGCTGGCGACATTGGCGCAGGCAATCAGCAAGACAAAGGCGACTGCGCCCAGCAACATCAGCACAGCGGGCCGCGCGCCGCCGACGACATCATCGTGCAGCGGGAACATCAACACCGGATGCCTGGGGGAACTGAGCAAATGCTGGGCGCGGTTCTCGCTTCTCCAACCGGCTTCGAGATTTTCGATTTCGTTGCGCGCCTGTTGAATGCTCACGCCGGACTTCAAACGGCCAATCACATTGAGGAAGTGGCTGCCGCGTCCGCCCGGATTGGCGGGATCGAATTGGAAGGGCACGAAGACTTCTGCCGGATCGTTGGTGCCGGGCGGAAACGCGTACCCTGGCGGCATCACGCCGACGACCGTGAAGGGTTGGTTGTTGATGCGCAGTTGTTTGCCAATGATGTCGGCCTGGCTGCCAAATGCCCGTTGCCACAGGCTGTGCGCGATGAGGGCCGCGCGCGGGCCATTTGGGCGCTCTTCTTCAGCCACAAAGCTGCGACCCAGCAGCGGCGACACGCCCAGCGTATCCAGCAGGCTGCGCGTCAGGCGTGTCGAGGTCACGCGAAACGGCTCGCCTGTCGCTGCCACATTCACGCCGCCCGCCGACCACACGCCGATGGATTCCCAAGACTTGGCTTCTCTTTGAATGTCTAAAAACTCTGGCGGCGACACCCAGAACTTGCGCAAGTTCATGGTGGGGAATTCAGTGTAGACGCGCACCAACTGCCGCGGCTCTTTGAAGGGCAGCGGGCGCAGCAACACGCCATTGACGACGCTGAAAATCGCCGTATTCGCGCCGATCCCTAGCGCCAGCGTCAGCACGGCAATCAAGGTGAAGCCGGGCCGTTTCATCAACATTCGCGCGCCGTAGCGCAAGTCTTGCCAAAGTGGTTGCATCGAAAGCTCCAGAAAGTGGGGCTAGGGGTTAGGGGCTAGGGGCTGGCTCCATACGGATTATTGCTACTGCCAGCCCCTGGCCCCCAGCCCCGATCTTATTCACACCGTAACGCGACCAACGGGTCTACCTTGGTCGCGCGCCGTGCCGGAAGGTAACACGCCAGCAGCGCCACCGCCGCCAGCAAGACCGCCATGGCCGTGAACGTCAGCCCATCCGTTCCGCTCACGCCAAACAGCAAATTGCCCAGCAGCCGCGTCAGCGCCAGCGATGCCAGCAGTCCGCTCGTTACGCCCAGCGCCACCAGCCACACGCCTTGCCCGACGATCAGCCGCAACACGTCGCGGCCTTGCGCGCCCAGCGCCATGCGCAAGCCGAGTTCCGGTGTGCGCGCTGTCACCAGATACGACATCGTGCCGTAAATGCCGACCGCCGCCAGCACGCCCGCGATGAGCGCAAAGACTGACAACAAGGCCGTATTGAAACGCCGCGCGGCGAGCGATTCGGCCAGAATCTCTTCCAGCGTGCGCCACTGCGCCAATGGCAGCGCCGGATCAATTGCGCGCAACGCCGCCCGAATCGCCGCGTGAGACTGATTCGGATCGCCCGCCGTCCGCACGATCAGGAAGCTGTTGCGCAAGGCGTTCGGCCAGGTGTTTTGCGGAAAGGGCAGATAGATCGCCGGGTCGGTCTTGGCCTCCAAACCCGCCAGTTTGGCATTGGCGACGACGCCGACGATCTCACGCCAGCGCGTCTTTTCCTCGCCGACTTGCAGGCGTTTGCCCACCGGGTCTTCATTCGGAAAGAAACGCCGCGCCAATTCTTCGTTGATGATCACGGCATCGGCGGCCTGGGCGTTGTCGCGTTCGGTAAAGTCGCGGCCCCGCACCAGCGGCATCTTGATGGCGCGGAAATAATCGAAACTCACCGTGCGGTAATCCGCTTGTGGCTCTTGTCCCGGCGCGACCGGCTGCCCTTGCACGGTAAAGATGCTCGTGGCGAAGCCGGTGACCGGAAGGCGAAACACGCCCGCCGCCGCCAGCACACCCGGCAACTGCTTCAACGCCGGCAGCGCGCGTTCGTAAAACTGCAATTGCTGCGCCTGCTCCTTGTAACTGCCAGTTGGCAACGGCACCGCCAAGGTCAGCAAATTGTGCGGATCGAAACCCGGCTCAACGGCGTTGACCGCGCGGAAGCTGCGCAGCATCAACCCCGCGCCAGTCAGCAACACCAGCGCCAACGCCAACTCGGCCACGACCAAGCCATTTAGCCAGCGCCGCGCACGCACGCCGCCCAGGCTGCCCTTTTTGCCCTCCTTCAAGGCCGCGACCAGTTGAATGCCTGACGTTTGCAGCGCGGGCGCCAGTCCGAAAATGACGCCCGTCAACAAGGCCATCAATAACGTAAAGCCCAGCACCGGCCAACTGATGCCGATCTCTTCGACGCGTGGGATGCTGCTGGCGCTCAACCCGGTCAAGAGCGGCACGCCAAAGGCCGCCAGCATCAACCCCAGTAAACCGCCCGTCACGCTCAGCGCCAGACATTCGCACAGCAACTGCCGCAGCAAGCGCCAACGGGTTGCGCCGAGCGCCGCCCGCAGCGCCATTTCGGCTTGCCGTTCCGGCGCGCGCGCCAGCAGCAGATTCGCCACATTGGCGCAGGCAATCAGCAACACACAACCGACCGCGCCCAGCAAGACCCACAACGCGCGCCGTACCCGCCCGGTCAAATGATCGTGCAAGCGCGTCACCTCTACGCCCAAATCTGTGTTGATGCCGGGGTATTGCCGTTCCAGCCGGGCGGCGAGCGCGTTCATTTCCGTTTGCGCTTGTGCGAATGTCGCGTCCGGCTTCAGCCGCGCAACCACGCGTATATTGGCGAAGTTGCGGTTTTGTTCGCTGGTTGCCGGAATTAGCGGAATCCAGACATCCGCGCCCGACGGCGGCACGCTGGGCAGCGTCAGTCCCGGCTGTTTTAACCCGCGCGGGAGAATGCCAATCACAGTGTAGGCCTTGCCATCCAGGCTCAGCGTTTGCCCCACCAACTGCGGGTTGCCCGCGTACCGTTGTTGCCACAGGTTGTAAGCAATCAGCGCGACTCTCTCCCGCCCCGGCTGTTCTTCTTCAGGCGAAAAATCGCGGCCCAGCACCGGCTGCACGCCCAGCAACGACAAAATGTTGACGCTGACGCGCAGCCCGGCGACGCGCTCCGGCTCAGCGCGATCCGTCAAGCTGAACGATTCGCCGCGCACCCCGGCCAGTTGCGCAAAGACCTGATTCTGCTCTTTCCAGTCCTTGACGTTCGGATATGAAACGGGCTGTTGGGTTACGCCTTTTTTGTCGTTCTTCGCCGCCAGCACCACCAGTTGTTCGGGCTGCCGATATGGCAGCGGCGCCAGCAGCACGGCATTGACGACGCTGAAAATCGCCGTGTTCGCGCCAATGCCGAGCGCCAGCGTCAATAACACAAGCAACGTGAAGCCAGGCCGTTTGAGCAAACTGCGCACGGCAAAACGCACGTCTTTCCATAAACTTTCCATCGCTGTCTCCCTGATGAGTTGTTATGCTTTAGCAAACGCCAGTGCAAAAGTGCCAACGACAAGCAGCGTGAAAGCGGGCTGCTTCCTCAACATGCGCGCGCCGAAGCGCAGGTCTTGCCAGAGTGTTTGCGCCAGAGTGTTTGCGCCAGAGTGTTTGCGCCAGAGTGTTTGCGCCAGAGTGTTTGCGCCAGAGTGTTTGCGCCAGAGTGTTTGCGCCAGAGTGTTTGCATGGAAGCTCCTGAAAGCGGGGCTAGGGGCTAGGGACTTGGGGCTAACCACTTCCGAATTACTGGTACTGCTAATCCTTAACCCACAAGCCCCTAGCCCCAATCTTATTCACAACGCAGCGCCACCAGCGGATCAACCCGCGTCGCCCGCCGCGCCGGAATGTAACAAGCCAACAACGCTGCCGCCGCTAGCAACAACGCCACGCCGCCAAACGTCAACGGGTCGGTCGCCGCCACGCCATACAGAAATTGCCTCAGCGCCCGCGTCAAAGCGAATGCCCCGGCTAAGCCCAGCGCAATGCCCAACAGCACCAGCGCCAATCCGCGCCGCAACACCAGTTTCAAAATGTCCGCCGTTTGCGCGCCCAAGGCCAGGCGCACGCCGAATTCGTGGGTGCGTTGCGTCACGGCATAAGCCATCACTGCATAAGTCCCGACTGCCGCCAGCGCCAAAGCCAGCAGCCCAAAACAGACCAGCATCCACATCATTACCTCTTTCGGCGAACGGCGTTCGTGAATGATTTCGGCCAGTGGTTTGACTGTGGTCAGCGGCAACGTCGCATCGAGCGCGGCCAGTTCACGCCGCGCGCCCGGCACGATTTGCGACTCGGCATTGGGCGCGCGCACGACCAGGCTCAGCGCCTGCGTGGGGTATTGCGCGAAGGGCATGTAAATGCCCGGTTCGGCCAGATCATCCAGATCATCGTTCATCACGTTGGCGACAACGCCGATGATTTCCAGCGGTTGCGCGGTGTTGTTGCCCAGCGTCATGCGGTTGCCGAGCGCCGCCTGGCCGGGCAGGAAGCGTGAGGCAAAGGCTTCGTTGACCAGCACGACGCGCGGCGCTTGCGTGTCGTCTTGCGCATTGAACAAACGGCCCTGCCGCAACTCGGTGCCGATGGCGGCGAAGTACTCCGGCGTGGCGATGCGGAAGTCGGTGTGCGGTTCTTTGCCGCTTTCAAAGGCGGGTTGGCCCACAAGCTGGAAGCTGTTGCCGTCGTTGCTGCCACCCATCGGCAGCGCGTGCACTGCGCCGGCCTTTTGCACGCCGGGCAGCGCCGCGATCCGTTGCAACAGTTGCTCGAAGAAATCGCGGCGCGCCTGGTTGGTCGTATATTGGTCGCGCGGCAGGTTCACTTGCATCGTCACTACGCTGGCAGGTTTGACACCCAGGTCGGTGTGCAGCAGGTGAATAAAGCTGCGCACCAGCAAGCCCGCGCCCACCAGCAAGACCAGCGACAACGCGACCTCCGCCACGACCAACGCGCTGCGCAAGGGCGAGCGCGCCCCCGCACCGCCCGCGCCTTTGCCACCGCCTTCTTTCAAGGTTTCATTCAGGTTGGCTTTGGCCGCCTGCCACGCCGGAGCCAGTCCGCAGAGCACGCCGGTCAGCAATGCAATCAGCGCGGTGAAGGCCAGCACACTGTAACTCAAACCCAGATTGCTCCAGCCCGGAATGAATTTGGACATCGCGGGCGGAATGCCTCTGATCAGCGCTTCGATGCCCCAACTCGCCAGCAGCGCGCCGAGCAGGCCGCCCGCCAGCGCCAGCAGCACGCTTTCGGTTAGCAGTTGGCGAATGATGCGCCAGCGCGTGGCGCCCAACGCCAGCCGCACAGCCATTTCTTTTTGCCGCGCCGCCCCGCGCGCCAGCAACAGGTTCGCTACGTTGGAGCAGGCGATCAGCAAAACAAAGAGCGCCGCCCCAGCCATGATCGGCACGTACATTTTGGCGACGCGTGTGTATTCGTCATTCAACGTCACCGCAAAGGCTTCGTGCCCGGCTTCGCCTTTGGGGAACTGTTGTTGCAGGCGTTGAGAAATGGTCTGCAACTCGGCATTGGCCTGCGCCACGGTCGCGCCCGGTTTGAGCAGCGCCAGCGCGCGCAAGTAATGATTGTTATGTTCCTGCCGCTGTTCCGGTTCGATGACGAAGGGCGTCCACAGATCGCCGCCGCCAAAGGGGAACTCGAACTCTTTGGGCATCACGCCGACGATTTCAAAGGGCTGTTCGTCCAGCAGCACTTGCTTGCCGATGATGTTTGGATCAGCGCCGAAATGCTCTTGCCAGAAACTGTGTTTGAGCACGGCGACGCGCTCGCGCCCCGGCTCGTCTTCGCCCGGCTTGAAGGTGCGCCCCAGCAGCGGCTTGACGCCCAGCGCGTCAAAGAACGCCGCCGACACGCCGTAGCTGGTGAAACGTTCGGGCGGCCCGGCGCTTTTCAGCGTGTACTGGCGGTTGCGCATGACGATGACTTCTTGCAGCGTTTGCGCCTGCGCGCGCCACTCGATCACATTGCCCGGCGAAACCGAGGCCTGCGTGATGCCCGCCGCCAGCTTGCGTTCAAACAGCACGACCAGCCGCGGCTGATTGGGAAACGCGAAAGGCCGCAACAGCGTGGCGTCCGCGCTGCTGAACATAATCGTCGTCGCGCCGATGCCTGATGCCAACGTCAACACAGCGATGAGCGCAAAGCCCGGATTCTGTCTGAACGTGCGCAACGCATAACGAATGTCATGCCAAAGTGTTTGCATAATTGTTCCTGAGCGAGCGCCGCGTTGGGTTGTTCGACAAGCTGCCAGCTTGTCGAGGCGTGGCCGTAAAACCACTGGGCTGACAGCCAGGTCTTCGACAAGCTGGCAGCTTGTCGAACAGCCTGGTCGCCACCACTCCTTGCATCGCAGCTATTCATACCGCAGCGCCACCAGCGGGTCTACCTTGGTCGCCCGCCGCGCTGGCAGCCAACACGCCAGCAGGGCAATTGCCGCGAGCAATAAACCCGCGATCACAAAGCTGAGGGGATCAGCCGCGCCGACGCCGTACAGCAAACTGCCCAGCAAACGCGCCAGCGCCAAGCCGCCCACCGCGCCCAACGCTACGCCCAGCAGGGTCAGCCAAAGGCCCTGGCTCAGCACCAGCCAGCGCACACTGCCCGGCGCCGCGCCCAGCGCGATGCGGATGCCGATTTCGCGGGTGCGCTGGACGACCCAATAGGACAGCACGCCGTAAAGCCCGATGCCCGCCAACAGTGTCGCCAGCACGCCGAAACAGAGCGAGAGGAAGGCGACCAGGCGTTCGCCGACCAGGTTTTCGGCGATCACCGTTTCGACGGATTTCAAATCGTAAATGGGCAGATTGGCGTCCAGCCGCTGCACGGTGCGGCGCAGCGCCGGGATGATGGCGGCGGCATCCTGCCGCGTGCGCACATAAAACGACAAACTGCCCAGCGTGTCTTTTTGGGTGTAAGGTTGATAAACAAAGGGCGGGATTTCGCCGCGCACGTTCGAATGTTTGTTGTCTTTGACCACACCGACGACTTCGATGTCGAGTTTGACGTTGCCCGCGCCGAAGGCGAGGCGCGCCCCGATGGGGTTGCGCTTGGGGAAGAGGCGCTGGGCGGCGGTCTGATTGAGGATCGCCACCTTCTGGCTCTGGCTGGTATCGGCGCGTGTGAATTCGCGTCCGGCGCTGAGCGGCGTGCCCAGCGCGGCGAATGAATTCGGCCCCAACCAGTTACGCCGCACTTGGCTATCTTCCGTCGTGCCTTCGGGTGTGACGTTGGAGCCGACATCGGTGTCTGTCAGGATGGGAATCTCGGCCACGGCTACGCCCTCGACGCCGGGCGTGGCTTGCAGTGCTTCCAACAACTGATCGGTGAAGTTGATCGTTTTCCCAGGCGCATACCCGCTCAGTTCCGGCGCGACCGAAAAGGTGAGCAACTGCTGCGGCTGCAAGCCCAAATCAACGCCGCGCAAATTCCAGAGCGTGCGCGTCAGCAGGCCCGCGCCTACCAGCAACAACATCGTCAGCGCCACTTGCGCGGCGACCAGGCCTTTGCGCAAGCGCGTTTGCGCGTGACTGGCCGAGGTGGCCGCCGATTGGTCTTTCAAGGCAGGCGTCATATCGCCGCGCGTCACGCGCCACGCCGGAACCAGTCCGAAAATGAGGCCGGACGCCAGCGACAACCCAAAGGTGAACAGCAGCACGCGGCCATCCAGCCCCGCCGAAAGCCCGCGCGCCAATTGGCCGTCATCAATCGCGCGCATCAAAACCTCGCTCAGCCACGCCGCCACCAGCAAGCCGAGCGCGCCGCCCGCCAGACTGAGCAGCATGCTTTCAGCCAGCACTTGCCGCATCAATTGCCAACGGCTCGCGCCCAAGGCCAGCCGAATCGCCAATTCGCGCTGCCGCCCCAGGCCGCGCACAAACAGCAGATTCGCCACGTTCGTGCAGGCAATCAACAACACCAGCGCCACCATGCCCAGCAAAACATAGAGCGGCGCGCCGGCGTCGTTCTGCAACACCGTCCGTCCTTGCGCGCCTGGTTTAAGTTCGATGCGCTTCGCCAGAAAACGCTCGCGCCAGGCTTGCTCCACCGCGCCTTTCATATTCGCCAGTTGTTCTTCGAGCAAGGCGCGATAGAGCGGGGCAAGGCCCGCTTCGGCTTGCGTCGCCGTCGTGCCCGGTTTCAGGCGTCCAATCACTGCCAGCCAGTAATCGTCCCAGCGCTCCATGCCGTTCCAGTTCGGCGTCATCTGCGCTTTCATCGTCAGCGGGATGAAAATCTCCGGCGTTTGGCCGACTTGCACGCCGCTGAAACCAGCGCGCGCCACGCCCACGACGGTCAGCGCGTGATTGTTGACCAGGATCGTTTGATTCAAGACGGACGGGTTTTGCCCAAAGCGCTTTTTCCAATACCCGTAACTGAGTACGGCCACCGGCTGCGCGCCCAGCAACTGGTCGTCGGCCATGCTGAAGACGCGGCCCAGCGCGGGTTGCACGCCCAGCACTTCAAAGTAATTGCCCGAAACCAATTCACCCGCCGCGCGCTCGGTTTGCCCCTGCGCGCTGACGCTCAGCGGAATGGCGAAGCGCGCCAGCAAGCCTGTGAAAACGGTGTTTTGCTCGCGCAGTTGTTTATACAGCGGAAACGCAAACGACGAAGCGCTATCGCCGTCGCTGTTGACGTGCCCGCGTTGCGGCCCCGGTGCACGCAGCACTACCAATTCAGCGGGCCGCGCGACCGGCAAGCGCCGCAATAGCACTTGATCGAGCAGCGAAAAGATCGCCGTATTCGCGCCCATGCCCAAGGCCAGTGTGCAGACCGCGATCAGGCTGAAGCCCGGAGTTTTGATTAAGCGCCGTGCGCCGTGGCGTAATTCTTGTAGGAGCGTTTGCATCGTTTTCCCATGCTTGGGTTCGCCAAGCCGTCAAATCTGACCTATCATCGGTCTACCGCTGCAAAGGAGTTGACCGTTATGACCAACCTGGAAATTGAACACGACCAATTGTTGAAGGCTGCCTTGCAAATGCCGCGACCGGAATTGGAGCGTTTCGTCGCCAAACTCTTCGCGCTCAAACTGCGCGAGGAAATACCTAACCTCTCCGCCGCAGAAACCAAGTTGCTGCGGAAAATCAATCAAGACCTTCCACCCGCCGCGCGTCAGCGCCTGAATGCGTTAATAGACAGGCGTCAAGCCGGGATCATCACCCAGACTGAACTGGCCGAATTGATTCAACTCACAGATCAAGCCGAAGCCTTTGGCGTCAAACGGTTGAAATACCTGATTGACCTGGCCGCGTTGCGCAACGTCACACCCGACGAATTGATGCGGCAGTTAGGCATCAAACCCGTGCCTCATGACTAGACGGCGGCTTCCCAAAAAACTGCGCCTACTGGTCAAGGAGCGTGCGCGGGGTTGCTGTGAATACTGCATTTGCCAGGAAGCTTACGGCCCGGATGCTTTCTCTGACGAACACATCGTCCCGCTCATTGCGGGCGGCAAGAGCAACGCGGGCAATCTCGCGCGCGCCTGCCAGCGCTGCAATAATTTCAAATACAACAAAACCCGTGCGCTTGATCCGCTTACCCAGACAGTGGCGCCGCTTTTTCATCCCCGCAATCACCACTGGCACGAACATTTTGCCTGGAGCGACGATTACACGCTGATGCTAGGCTTGACCGCGATTGGCCGCGCCACCATTGCCGCGTTGGACTTGAATCGGGCTGGTGTGATCAATCAGCGCAAACTCCTGTTGCTGATTCGCAAACATCCACCCGTGAAATACCGGCCCTGAAATACCGGCCCTGAAATACCGGCCCTGAAATACCGGCCCTGAAATACCGGCCTGTCGCCAATTCTCCGTCAAGGAAAACTCCGTCAGCAAAAGATAGTTACTCGTAGCGTAGCGCAATCAGCGGATCCACACCTGCCGCCCGCCGCGCCGGGAAGTAACAAGCCAGCGCGGCGACCGCCAGCAGCAATGCCGCCAACGCGCCAAACGTCAGCGGATCGGTCGTACTGACGCCGAACAGCAAACTTGTGAGCAGCCGGGTCAATCCCCAGGCCGCCAGCAAACCCAAGCCGACCCCGGCCAGCGCCAGCTTAAAACCTTGGCCGATGACCAAGCGCAAGACATCGGTGGTTTGCGCGCCCAGCGCGACGCGAATGCCGATCTCGTGCGTGCGTTGCGTGACGGTGTAAGACATCACGCCGTAAATCCCAATTGCCGCCAGCAAGAGCGCCAACGCCGCAAACACGCCCAACAACAACGCCGGATAGCGGCGCATGAAGGTGGCCGGCAAATTCGCCGCCAGGCTTTCCAGCGAGCGCGTGAAGAAGATGACCAGGCCCGGTTCCACCGCCAGGCATTCGCGGCGGATGGTGTCAGCCAGTTTCAAAGGGTCATCGGTCGTGCGCACCAACAACACGGCGCTGCGGCTGACCTCCTGCAAAAACGGACGATAGATGACGGGCCGGATCGGCGTGATTAAGCCATTGATGCGCTCATCGCTGACGACGCCGACGATTTCATAGATTTCATCCACTTTGCCGGGCGAGACGATGCGCTGCCCGATGGCCGTTTGATCGGGGAACATCCGTTGCGCCAGCGTCTGATTGACGATGATGACGTTGGGCGCTTGAGCATTGTCTTGCGCGCTGAAATAGCGGCCCTGCAAGAGCGGGATTTCCATCACGCGGAAGTACTCTGCGCTGGCCTCGCGGTAATTGAATTCGGTTTGTTCATCCGGCGGCGGAATTGCGCGTCCGGCGGCATACCCGCGTGACGTGTTGCCGCCCGTCAGCGGCACGACGTCTATGGTCGCCGCGCCGCGCACGCCCGGCACGGCGGCGGCGCGCGTCAGCAGTTGTTGATGAAAGGCCGCCAGGGCGGCGGGCGCTTCGTATTGCTTGCCCGTGGCCGTGAATGAAAGCAGCAGCAGTTTGTCAGGATTGAAGCCAGGGTTGACCTGCAAGAGTTTGAGCGCGCTTTTGATCATCAATCCCGCGCCGATCAACAACACCAGCGCCAAGGCGATTTCGCCCGCCACCAAAAAATGTTGCAACCGTCTGCTGCCGCCGCCTGAAGTGCGCCCGCCTTCTTTCAAGGCCGCTTGCACGGCGGGTTTGCTCGCTTGCCAGGCGGGCGCAAGTCCGAAGATCAGACCCGTCAGAATCGTCAGGCCGCCGGTGAACGCCAGCACGCGCCCGTCCAACGTCAAACCGCGCAGATAAGGCAGCGCGCTCAACGCATTGGCCGGGATCGCGGCAATCAGCGCGTCCACGCCCCAACGCGCCAGCAGGATGCCGAATGCGCCGCCCAGCACGGCCAGCACCAAACTTTCAGTTAGCAACTGGCGCACGATGGTCGCGCGGTTCGCGCCCAGCGCCAGCCGTATCGCCAGTTCTTTTTGCCGCGCGGCGGCACGCACCAGCAAGAGGTTGGCCACGTTGGCGCAGGCGATTAACAAGACCAGCACGACCGCCGCCAGCAAGGCGAACATCAGCGGTTTGACGCTGCCGATGACTTCCTGTTGCAGCGGTTCGATGAAGATGCTGGTGTTCAAATGGCTTTCAGGAAATTGCCCGGCGATACGCTGGCCGATGGTCTGCAACTCGGCTTGCGCCTGGGCTTGCATCTGAGCCGGCCCGCCCTCGGATTTCAACCGTCCGATGACTTTGACCCAGTGCATACCGCGCCGTTGGCGACGGTTTTCATCGGGGACGAGCGGCGCCCAGAATTCCGTTGCCCCGCGCGGCGCAAAATGAAAGGACGCGGGCAGCACACCGATCACCGTCCACGGCTCTTCATTGATGCGCAACGTCTGCCCGACCACTTTCGGATCGCCACCAAAGCGCTGCTGCCAGGCGCCAAAGGTAAGCAGCACCACTTTCGCCGCGCCCGGTTGATCTTCATCATTCCGAAACGCGCGGCCCAGCAAGGGCTCGACACCGAGCAGCGCAAAGAAATTGGCTGACGTGCGCGCGCAGGGAATCGCTTCCTGCGCCGCGCCGCCCTGCAAAATCATCTGGCAACCCGCATACGCCGCTACGCCCGCCAGCGCCTGATTTTGCCGCCAATCCAGAAAGTCAGGATAGGAAGCCTCACGCCGCGAAAAATCTTTTTGCGGCGTGCGTTCCCACAGATGCACCAACTGTTCCGGGTCGCGGTACGGCAACCCATTGGCCAGCGTCGCATTGACCACGGTAAAGACCGCCGTATTCGCCCCAATGCCGAGCGCAATCGTCGCCACTGCGATCAAGGCGAAGCCGGGCTGTTTGCGCAAGGTGCGCAGGGTATAGCGTAAATTCTGTAGGATGGTGTTCATAAGAGGTAGTCAGTAGTCAGTAGTCAGTAGTCAGTAGTCAGTAGTCAGTAGTCAGTAGTCAGTAGTCAGTAGTCAGTAGTCAGTAGCCGGTAGTTAGTAGCCGATAGTTAGTAGCCGATAGTTAGTAGCCGATAGTTAGTAGTTAGTGCAGTGGCCAGTAGCGCGAGAAAGTAAAGCAGCCGCTTTATTTGGACAATCGAGCCAAGTTAAGCCGTGGATGCCTACTACTGACTACTGACTACTGACTACTGACTACTTCTTCCGCAAATACACTTTGCTGCGGTCGCCTTCGACAGAAAGGCGCGGGCCGCCGCCGTTGATGGTGCCTTCGATCAGTTCTTTGTTGAAGCTCTGGGTGGTGATGCCGAAATCGGTCTCGAAGGTTTCGCGGCGCCCGTTGCGCGCGCTGACCGCAAGGCCTTGCGAGGCGGGGAGGCGCAATTCGGCTTCGCCCCGGCTGACGTTGAGGCGCGAATCGCGTTCGAGCGCGAGGTCGTTGGCGCGCGTGTCGGTGCGGTCGGTGTTCAGCGCCAAACTGCCGCGCACATTGTCGAGTTGCACGTTGCCGCGATCCACTTTGATTTGCAGGTCGCCCGTCAAATCGCGCGCCGTCACTGGCGTGCGGTCGGTTTCGAGCGTGAGTCGCCCGCTGAAACCTTGCACACTGACGCGTGAACGGTCGGCCTTCAGCCGCAGGTTCAATGCGCGTGGTGCTTTGATTTCGTAATGGATGTGGGGAATGCTGCGCGACCAGCCGCCAAAATGCTCGGTCTTGTTCGGCACGTTGTCGAAGTTCGAGCGAATGGTGAGCGAGCGCGCATCGCCGCTGATGTCAATACGCGCGGCCTCGACGGCGCGGCGGCCATAGTCGGCGTCTTCGTTTTCAGGCGCTTCGATGCGCGCAAAAACGGCGACTTCAGGCCGCTCCCAGGCCGTCAGTTTGACACTGCCTTTGTCGGTCTCAAACACCAAGGTACCGCCCGGTTCAAGCGCGGCAGTCTGGTTGAATTCGCGGGCCTGCTGCCCCAGATGCCCGTTGACGACCCGCGCGCCGCAGAGTGCGACCAGCAACATTCCGAAGCCAATTAGTTTGCGCATTGCGATTCCTCCTAAAAATTTGGATGTCTTTCGGAAAACGAAAAGCTGATTTCAATTGCCAAGTGCCGTGCCAGAGCAGGCGCGGGCTAAGTCGTTGATTGCCTGTTGCGGCGCGTGAAGCGGCGCGGCAGAGGTGTTCGCTTTCGAGAATGGCGCATCCCAGATTCGCGCAAGCGGAATGCGCGCCTTGCCGCCCGCGTGAGCGTGTGTTTCCAAATTTGTGCGCCGCGAACAGTACGGAAAGCGCAGGCATCTTGCCTGCGCTTCCTAGGACTATTCATACCGCAACGCTACCAACGGGTCTACTTTGGTCGCGCGCCGTGCGGGAATAAAACAGGCGAACAGCGCGACGGACAGCAGCAACACTGCGATGGCCGCAAATGTCAGCGGGTCGGTGGCGCTTACCTCGAACAGGAAATCTTTCAGCAGCTTGGTGAGCAGCAATGACGCTCCTGCACCCAATCCGATGCCAAGCAGCGTCAGCGTCACGCCGCGTTTGAGAATCAGCGTGACAACAGCGCGCGGTTGCGCGCCCAGCGCCAGCCGCACGCCGATTTCGCGCGTGCGTTGCGTCACGCTGTAAGCCAATACGCCGTACAGACCAATCGCCGTCAGCAACAAGGCGGTGACGCCAAAGAGCGACAGCAGCAAGGTCGTGAAGCGCGGTTGCGCGACCGCTTCAGACAGATATTCCTCAAAGGTTTTGATCTCAAAGACGGGCAGCTCGGCGTCGAGCGCGCGCACTTCATTGCGCACGGCGGCGACCAGTGCGTGCGGCTCGTTGGTCGTGCGCAGGGCGACGCTCATGCCTGCTTGCGGGATTTGCGTGTGGGCCAGATAGCATTCCGCGCCAGAAGGCTCACCCAGGCTGGCGTGGCGCACATCGCGCACGACGCCGATGATTTCGCGCCAGGGCATGCCGCGGTCGTCGCCTATGCTGGGTTGAATGCGGCGGCCCAGCGGGTTTTGGTTGGGGAAGTTCCGGCGCGCCAGGGTTTCGTTGACGATGACGACGTCGGTCGCGCCGCGCTTATCGCGGGCGTCGAAATCGCGGCCTTGCAGCAACTCGATGCCCAGCGTGCGAAAGAAGCCCGGTTGCACGATGCGCAGGTTGGTATCGTATGGGAAGGGCCGATTCGGGTCGCTCGGTTCGCCTTCAATCGCCAGTCCGACATCGGCGTTGTTGCCGCTGAGCGGCAGGGTAAAACTCGCGCTGGCTTGTGTCACACCGGGCAGGGCTTTGAGGCGTTCAGTCAGGTGCGCATAAAAATCGCTGACTTGCTGCGGTTCTTTGTAGAGCGCATCGGGCAGGCGCAAACGGAAGCTGAGCAGGTTGTGCGGATCGAAGCCCGGTTTGACCTGTTGCAAGCGCCAGAAGCTGTTGAGCAACAAACCAGCGGCCAGCAATAAACAAAAGGCCAGCGCAACCTGGGCGACGACCAGCGTGTTGCGCAAACGGCTGCCGCTGACACTGTCGCCCGCGCCACGCGCGCCGTCTTTCAACGCCGTGGTCAAGCCGGTCTTGATCGTTTGGCCCATCTGCCAGGCCGGGGCGAGGCCAAACAGCACACCGGTCAACAGCGAAACCAGCAAGGTGAAACCGAGCACGCTCCAATCCAGCGTGGTCTCGGCGACGCGCGGCAAACCCGGCGGCACGAGTTTCAGCAATGCCTCAGTGCCCCATAACGCCAGCAATGCGCCGAGCAAGCCGCCGCCGATTGCCAATAACATACTTTCGGTCAGCAATTGCCGCAGCACGCGGCTGCGTTGCGCGCCGAGTGCCGCCCGCACGGCGATTTCGCGTTGGCGTGTGGCCGCGCGGGCCAGCGCCAGATTCGCGACGTTGGCGCAGGCGATCAGCAAGACACAGCCGACGGCGGCGAACAGCGTCCACAACGCCGCGCTGACATCACCGACGATGAATTTCATGAAAGGCACTGTGATTACGCCGACACTGTTATTGGTGTCGGGATATTGCTTGGCTAACTGCTCGCCGATGCGGCTCATCTCGGCCTGGGCTTGCGCCAGCGTGACGCCGGGTTTGAGCCGCCCGAGCACATCAATCCAGTGATTGCCGCGTTGCACAAAACGCGGCACGCGGCCTTCGCCTTCCAGCCCGGCGCTGATCCACAATTCGGCGGTTTCGCCCGTGACTGGAAAACGAAAGCCCTGCGGCATGACGCCGACAACAGTGAAGTTGACGCCGCCCAACAACAACGTGCGCCCGGCGATTTGCGGATCGCCGTTGAAGCGGCTTTGCCAGAGGCCGTGGCTCAGGATGACGGAGTGTGCGCCAGGCTGTTCCTCTTCGGGCGTAAATTGGCGGCCCAATTGCGGTGCAGTGCGCAACAGCGTGAGCAGATTCGACGTAATCAACACGCCGTTCAAGCGCACGGCCTCGCCCATGCCTGTGAGGGTAAAACTGCGGTTGCTGTATGCTGCCAGCCCTTCAAACGTCGTTTGCCGCGCGCGCCAATCCACGAAATCGGGCCAAGTCGAAGCGAAGCCGCTCGTGCTGTTGCCGCGTTCATCGGTGCTGCGTACCGCGACCAGGCGCTCCGGTTGGGCATAGGGTAGCGGGCGCAAGAGCACGGCGTTGATGACGCTGAACAGCGCCGTATTCGCGCCAATGCCCAGCGCGAGTGTGGCGATGGCGATCAAGGTAAAGCCCGGCGTTTTCAGCAACGTGCGCCAGCCATAGCGGACATCCTGCCAAAAAGTATTCATAGTTTCCTCTTCACTCATGCAGAGCAGAGAAGCAACGCGCTTCTTTGCGAAATCGCCATTGAGCCAAATGCCGTGCCAGGTATGTGTTGCCCTAAGTGCTTCATTTTCGGCGGCGGTTGGGCCGTGGCGCGCCCGCCGATTGTGCGGTTTTGGGAACGCCCGATCCCATTTGCGAAGTTGGCGCGTGTGCCCTTGCGTGTGACAGCCGTTGCATTACAATCCGCCCGGCATAGGGAATCCGGTGTTCGGCGTCTTGAACTAACTTGTACTCGGCAACTCAACGTTTCAAACAATTCACACGGCCTTAGTCTCGCCGTGCCTTCCTTAGGAGGTTATGCATGAAAGCCATTCCGTCTCGCTCACTGTGGGTACTGTTGTGCGTGGTCACAGCCGCACTCTGTTTCGCCACACTCCATCACGTCGCCGCTGCTGGTCAGCGCAAAAGCGCAAAGGCCAAACCCAAAGCAAAGCTGGCCCGCGCCACCAAACCAAAATTGCCCGCAGGTAAGGCTGCCGCTGCGGCTAATAACGCTGCTTCAGAACAATCCGCGCGCGCGGATGCCAACGCGCCACTGGCTGAAATCCTGCCGGCTGATGGCGCTGACACGCGCGCGCTTGCGGGCAGCGAAACCGATACTGAAAAAGAGCGCGAAGGGAAACGCGCTGATGAGCCGGACAAAGCGCTGCAATACTTCCTGCAAAAACGCCTGCCCGAAGGCGAGACGGAGTTGCCGGTGGAGCGGTACTTCAGCGCGTTGGAAGAGATGAAGCAGATGCCGCTGTATTCCACGGCGGAGCACCGGCTGGTGGCCGCGCGCGCAAACGAACGCAAACTCGCGCCCGAACAACAACAGCTCGGCGCGTGGACGGCGCTGGGGCCGGGCAATATCGGCGGGCGCACGCGCGTGATCCTCGTCAATCCGCAAGAGCCGAACATCATGTATGCCGCAGGTGTGGCGGGCGGCGTGTGGAAATCCACCAATGCCGGACAAGCCTGGACGCCGCTGACCGATATGCTCGCCAACATCGCAGTCAACTCAATGGCCTTCGATCCCAAAAATCCAAATGTCATTTATGCCGGGACGGGCGAAGGGTACTTCGGCTTCGGGCATATACGCGGCGCGGGCATGTTCAAGACCGTCAACGCGGGCCAAAGCTGGACGCGGCTGACGAACACGGCCAACAACGCGAATTTTTATTATGTCAATGATCTGGTCGTCAGCGCGGTGGACAGCAATCGCGTTTATGCCGCGACGAATACGGGTGTCTGGCGTTCGCTGGATGGCGGCGAAACCTGGACGCGCGTGCTGGCGACAACGATAACGGGTGGTTGTCTCGATCTGGCGGCGCGCACCGATCAGCCGGGCGACACGGTGTTTGCCGCCTGCGGCACGCTTGATCAGGCGACCGTGTATCGCAAGACCGATGCCGAAGCCGCCGGAAGTTGGGAAGTCGTCTTGAATGAAACCGGCATGGGCCGCACCGTGCTGGCGCTTGCGCCCTCGAATCAGAACGTGGTGTATGCCGTGACTTCGGCCTTGACGGGCGCGTATACCGATGCGCTCTATGCGTTCTTCCGTTCAGAGACAGGCGGTGCGCCGGGTTCGTTTGTCGCGCGCGTGCGTAACACCGACGCCAATCGCGTGAATACCTCGATTCTTTCGTCCCAGCCGCCTTTTGGGACGGCCCTCGAATGCAAGACCAGCACGGCCAATTCGTTTGGCGGGCAAACCTGGTGGAACCTGGCGCTGGCGGTTGATCCGCTGGATGAACGGCGCGTTTGGGTCGCCGGTTCGGACTGGGCGCGGTCAGATGACGGTGGCGCGAATTGGGGCTACGCGGCTTTTGCGTATGAAGTGGTTGCTGGGTCGCTGGTGTATGGCAAGCCGAATCAATTGCATCCCGATCAGCACACGCTGGTCTTTCATCCGCAATACAACGGCACGACCAACCAGCAGATTTTTGTCGGCAACGACGGCGGCATCTGGCGCAGCGATAACGCACGCGCCGCCGTTTCGACCGGGCCGCTCGCGCTGTGTCAACCCGAAGCGAACCAAGTACGCTGGACATCGCTCAACAACGGTTACGCCGTCACCGAGTTTTATCACGGCGTAGTCCTGCCGGATGGGAAATCGTATTTCGGCGGCACGCAGGACAACGGCACCGTGCTGGGCACAGACGGCACCGGGCCGAATCAATGGAAGCAAATCATCCTGGCCGATGGCGGCTATGCGGGCGTGGATCCCAACAATCCCAACGTCTTTTATGCTTCGACGCAAAATGCCGGCTTTCGCAAATCCACCGATGGCGGCGCTTCGTTCTCGTCGGCGACTATTGGCTTGAGTCTGACGGCAGGGCAATTCATCACGCCGCTGGCGGTGGATCCCAGCAATGCCTTGCGGCTGTATGTGGGCGGCGACATTTTGAATCGCAGTGATAATGGCATGGCAACTTGGACGAATGCCGGATCGTTGCGGAGTCTCACCTTGCTGACCGACACGATGACGGCGGGCGCGGTTGCGCCGACAGACTCGAACCAGGCGCTGTTCGGGATGAACAGCGGCTACATCCTGCGCACGACGCGCGCGCTCGCGCTCGGCCCGCTCACGCCGCTGTCTTCCGCGATTGAAACCGCCGCGCGCCCGCGCACAGGCTTTGTTTCGTGGCTCTCTTTTGATCCGAACGACCGCAACATCGCTTACGCAACCTATGCGACCTTTGGCGGCACCCACGTCTGGCGTTCGACCAACGGCGGCCAAACGTGGACTGGCCTGGATGGCACAGGCACGGCGGCGATTCCAGACATCCCGGTGCATTGCCTGGTGGTGGACACGTCAAACTCGGCGCGGTTGTATGTCGGGACGGATTTGGGCGTGTTCGTCTCAAACGACGGCGGCGCGAATTGGGCGGTCGAAAACACCGGCTTTGCCAACGCCGTCACCGAAGCGCTGGCGCTCAATACCGTGGGCGGCATCACTTCGCTCTATGCGTTTACGCACGGGCGCGGCGCATTCAAAGTGACGGCGAATATGAGCGGCTGCAACTTTGCGCTCGCCCAATCCGGCAGCACGGTGGCGCAAGCGGGCAGCGATTTGACCGTCAACGTCAACGTGACGCCGGGCGGTTGCACCTGGAAAGCCGAGAGCAATGTGCCGTGGATTACCTTGCAACCGGGCGCGGGCGGCACGACCAACGGCACCGTTGGCATGAAAGTCACGGCGAATAACAGCCTCGCCACGCGCAGCGGCACGGTGGCGATTGCCGGGCGCAGTTTCACCGTGACGCAAGCGGGTTTGCCCGATATTGATTCACCGACTTTGCGTATCACCTTGCCGGCAACGCCAACGGTGAATACGACACTGGGCGCGCTCAACATTGCGGGCACTGCGGCGGACAATGCGCGCGTCGTGGCAGTGAGTTGGCGCTCGAATCGCGGCGTGTCGGGCACCGCGACCGGTACGACGAATTGGGCGATTGCCAATGTGCCTGTGTTTAGCGGGCGCAATGAAATCACCGTGACGGCAGCGGATGACGCAGGCAATGTCAGCAGCGCCGGTTTGCTGGTCGTCAACGGCATGCCCGCGAGCGTGCTCACCACCGTCGTGGGCACTGGCGCGACCGCTTACAACGGCGAAAACATTCCGGCGGTGGCCGCCAATATCACCAATCCGTCGGGCACGCTGTTTTTTGATGGCGGCGGGAATTTTTACTTCGGCGATTTCAACCTGGCGCGCGTGCGCAAGGTTTCGGCCAGCGGCTTGATCTCGACGCTGGCGGGCACGGGCGTCGCCGGGTTTGCGGGCGATGGCGGCAAAGCCACAGATGCGCAAGTCGCCCAGCCACGTGGGGCCATCGCGGATCGCAACGGCAATGTTTATGTGTTGGATTCGGGCAATCAACGCATACGCTTCGTGACCGCCGCGACCGGCGTTATCACGACCGTCGCGGGAAATGGCGCCACGGGCTTCAGCGGCGATAACGGCCCGGCCACGCAGGCGAGTTTTAACTTCGGCGGCTTGGGCGCAGTGGCGCTGGATGCGAATGGCAATCTGCTCATCGCCGACAGCAGCAACAACCGCATTCGCCGCCTGGCCGTTGACACCGGCATTGTCACCACAATCGTCGGCACCGGCACGGCGGGTTTCAGCGGCGACAACGGCCCCGCGACGGCGGCCTTGTTGCGCAGTCCGCAAAGTCTGTACTTCGACAAGGATGGCAATCTGTTTTTCGCCGACAACGGCAACTTCCGCATTCGCAAAGTCGCCACCGACGGCACGATCACGACGGTGGTGGGCACCGGCGTCAGCGGCATCGCGGGCGATGGCGGCCCGGCGCTCACTGCCACCATCGGTTCGGTGTTTGGCATTGCGCTGGACGCCGGCAACAACCTTTATCTTTCGGACACGACCAACAATCGCGTGCGGCGCGTCAACGCGGCGGATGGCGTCATCAATCTCGTCGCGGGTGGCGGCGCAACCGGCTTCACCCCGGACGGCGCGGCGGCCATTGGCGCGAGCCTCTCGCTGGCGCGGCATCTGGGCGTAGACCCGCAAGGCTTCCTGTACATTGCCGAAGCCAACAATTTCCGCATTCGCAAACTCATCAACGGTGTGCCCAACGACACCACGCCGCCCACGCTTGCCATTACGAATCCAGTGACGGGGCCGACTTACACCGCGCCGAACGCCGCGCTCAGCTTGAGCGGTACGGCCAGCGACAACGGCTCTGTCGTAGCGGTGCGTTGGAGCAATGATCGGGGCGGCAGCGGCGCGGCGGCGGGCACTACGAACTGGCTGATCACAGGCATCGGCTTGCAACCGGGCCTCAACAACCTGACCGTGACCGCCTGGGATGTCAGCGGCAACACGGCCAGTGCGCAACTGGCGGTTACTTATACGCCCGCGCAAGTCGTCGTGACGGTGGCGGGCACCGGTGTCATCAACAACACAGGCGATGATGGGCCGGGCACGGCGGCGACGCTCTTCCAACCGCGCGGCGTGGCCGTGGATAGCAAAGGCAACGTCCTCGTGGCCGATACGCAAAACCGCCGCGTGCGCCGCATTGCGCCCAATGGCGTCATCACCGCATTCGCTGGCACAGGGCTGATCGGTTCGAGCGGCGATGGCGGCCCCGCGACCGAAGCCACGCTCAACTTCCCCAACGTCGTGATTGTGGACAAGGCTGACAACGCTTACATCTGCGACCAACTGACGCACCGCATTCGCAAGGTCGCGCCCGACGGCAAGATCAGCACCATCGCGGGCACGGGCGAAGGCTTCGGCGGCTTCGGCGGTGATGGCGGGCTAGCGACGCAAGCGGTAATGAATAACCCGGTCGGGCTGGCGTTGGACAACGCTGGCAATCTGTTTGTGGCGGATCGCTCGAACTATCGCATTCGCCGGATTGACGCGCGCACCGGCGTCATCACGACCGTCGCGGGCAACGGGCAACTCGGCGGCGCGGGCGATGGCGGCCCGGCTACACAAGCCGAATTGAATCTACCCTCCGGCGTGGCCGTGGATGCGGCGGGGAATGTTTACATCTCCGACACCAACAACCAACGCATTCGCCGCGTCAGCGCCGCCGATGGCCGCATCAGCACCATCGCGGGCACGGGCACGGCGGGTTACAACGGCGATGGCGGCCCCGCCACCAGCGCGTTGCTCAACCTGACCTATCCGGGCACGCTCAGTATTGATGCGGCAGGCGATTTGTATGTGGTGGATCGCGCCAATCATGCCATCCGCAAAATCACGCTCAACAACGGATTGATTTCAACCGTGGCGGGCATTGGTGTCGGAGGCTTCAACGGCGACGGCACCGCGCCGACAGGCACAGCGCTCTCATTCCCCTCCAGCGTAGCCTTTGACGCGGCGGGCAATCTGGTCATCGCCGACAGCGGCAACAACCGCATCCGGCGCGTGCGTCCGGCTGCGGCAGTGCGCGCGCTGGCAAATGTTTCCGCCGCCAGTTTCACGCCCGCCAATGGCCTGGCCGCCGAAGAGATTGCCGCCGCCTTCGGCGTGAATCTGGCGAGTGCGACGGTGGCGGCTTCAGTATTGCCGTTGCCGTTCACGCTAGCGGGAACGACGGTGCGCGTGCGTGACAGTCTGAGCGTCGAACGCCTCGCGCCGCTGTTCTTCGTCTCCGCCGATCAGCTCAACTATCTGGTGCCGAGCGGCACGGCCAACGGCCCTGCCACCGTCACCGTCACCAACGGCGCAGCCGAAGTCGCGACCGGCACGATCAACATTGCGAATGCCGCGCCCGGTCTCTTCAGCGCCAACGCCACGGGGACGGGCTTGGCCGCCGCCGTCGTCTTCCGGCGCACGGCAGCCGGGGTGGATAACTTTGAAGCAGCGGTGCGCTTCGACGCGGCCACCAATCGTTTTGTGGCTGTGCCGATTGAGCTGGGGCCGGAAGGCGATCAGGTCTTCCTGATTCCCTTTGGCACCGGCCTGCGCGGCTTGACCGGCTTGGCGAACGTGCAAGCGACCATCGGCGGCGTCACCGCGCCCGCGCTGTTTGTCGGCAGCGTGCCCGGCCTGGTTGGCGCCGATCAAGCCAACCTGCGGATTGACCGCAGCCTGCTCGGACGCGGCGAAGTGGACGTCGTGCTGACCGTGGATGGCAAGACCGCCAACACGGTGCGTGTGGCGATCAAATAAGCAGTGATTTGGTAAAAGAACAACTGGGCCAACTGACACCTGAATCCTCTGGAGAACAAAATCATAATTCAGGTGTCAGTTGGCCCAGTTGTTTGAAGCGGGTATGTATTCAGCGCGCCGCAGAACCGGCTCCAGCGGAGCCAAATGTTTATAGCACCCGTGTGGCGATTGATTGCAAGCTCCGTTAGGAGCGGCATCTGCCAGATGCCGCTCCTAACGGAGCTTGCGCATTACGAACTATCAAATCTATAAACATACCGCGCCGCTGGCGCTAAAGCCGTGCGGACACTGGTCGCGCATTGCCTTTTCACTCAAGCCGCCGATTTCAAAAAATCCAACAGCGCCGCCGTCACTTCGGCAGGCCGTTCCATTGGCACCCAATGCCCGGCACCTTCCAGCAAGACTTTGCCGCGCAAATCCACCAGCCATTTGTCCATCGCCGCCAGCGCGCGGCCTCCGTGGAATTGCAACACCGGATCGAGCGTCCCCGCGATGAAAAATGCCGGTTGTTGAATCCGTCCGGTTTCAACGGCATCGAGTTGCGGCGTCAGCGCGACGTTGCGGTCAATGTTGCGGTACCAATTCAACGGCCCGCGAAAACCGCTCTGTTCGTATTGGGCGACGTAATAATCCAAATCCGCCTCGGTCAACCAGCTTGGCAATTCAGCCGGATCGGTCATGCCATCCAGAAACTTTGCCGTGGCGGGTTTGCGCCCGCCGCGTTGGCCGGGCGGATTGTCGCCGGAGACCGTGAAATAGATCGTGCGCAAACTCTTGCGCACATCAGCTTCGAGTTCGGCTTCGGCCACGCCGGGCTGCTGGAAATAAACCATGTACCAGAAATTGTCGCCGTAAAATTCCTGCCGGGTCAGCGTGCCCGCGCGCCAACGCGAATACGGCACGCTCAAGCCCGCCACCGCCCGCACACGCTGTGGCTGCAACAGCGCCGTATGCCACGCCACCGGCGCGCCCCAATCATGTCCGACGACATAAAACTGCTCGTGCCCCAGCGCCGTCGCCAAACCCGCGACATCGTTGGTCAATTCGATGATGTTGTAGGCTTCGATGGCTTCCGGTTTGTCACTGCCGCCGTAACCGCGTTGGTCGGGCACGGCGACTTGAAAGCCAGCAGCGGCCAGCGGCGCGATTTGATGCCGCCACAGATACCAACATTGCGGCCAACCGTGCAGCAGGATGACGAGGGGGCCGCTGCCTGTAACGACGGTGCGGAGGCGGATGCCGTTGGTCTCGATCATTTGAAAGTTGGGTTCTTGCATGCTGCTCCTCGTGTTTGAAAGTCCTGGTTATACGTCTGAGAAATACGGTGAGCCGGTAAAACTGGGCCAACTGTTGTTGGAACGGCGCAGAGTATAAGCTGGCAAGGAAGCTCGCTCAATCACTTTGCCGCCGCGCTTCGTTTGTGGGAATGAGCCATCCCACAAACGGACAGGCACAAGCCTCCCTTGCCGCCGCCTTCACCACATAAATTCCGCCATGCAAACAACTAAGCTGGTCGCCACGGCTGGCACGCCGTTTGGATAGTTGTGCCAGACCGCCCTGCGAAAAGTAACAAGCGAAACCAGCAACTCGGCAGCGCCTGGCGTCGGACACGTTCCGGCACGGGGCTGTCCACACGAATGGAGCAGCACGATGAATGTTTTCTGGCAAGACTTGCGTTATGGCCTGCGGATGTTGTGGAAGAAGCCCGTCTTTACCTTGATCGCCATCCTCACGTTGGCACTGGGCATCGGGGCGAATACGGCAATTTTCAGCGTGGTCAATTCGATTTTGCTGCGCCCGCTGCCTTACCCGGAGCCGGAACGGCTGGTGCTGATCAATCATGATTATCCGCTGATCAAGTTGAAAGCCTCGGTCTCGGCGTTTGGTTATCGCCACTACCGCGACAATGCCAAATCGTTCGAGCACATCGTGGCGTTGAGCAACAACAGCTACAACCTGACGGGCGGCGGTGAACCGGAGCGCCTCAATGCGGTCAACGTCACCGCCAATTTCTTCCCACTGCTGGGCGCGGCGGCGGCGCAAGGGCGCGTCTTTTTACAGGATGAAGAACAGGACGGGCGCAATCGCGTCGCGGTGTTGAGCGAAGCCTTTTGGCGGCGGCGGTTTGGCGGGCGCGCTGACGTGCTGAATCAGCCGATTACGCTCAACGGCGAAAATTACACGGTCATCGGCATCATGCCGCCGTCGTTCGGCTTCGGCAAAGAGATCGGCTTCAGCACCGACCTCTGGCTGCCGCTGACGTTTCCACCCGCTATTTTGACCTCGGACAATCTGACCAATGAATTTTTGTTCGTGCTGGCGCGGCTGAAAAACGGCACGAGCTTCCAGCAGGCACAAGGCGAATTGGACGGCCTCGCCGATGGCTTGCGCGCGCAATACCTGCAAGGCGCGACGCGCCAGAATTGGGGGCTGACGATGCAGCCGTTCAATGAATTGATTGTCGGCGACATTCGCACGCCGCTCTGGATTTTGTTGGGCGCGGTCAGTCTGGTCTTGCTCATCGCTTGTGCCAACGTCGCCAATCTGCTGCTGGCGCGCGCGACCGAACGCCACAAAGAGATTGCCATCCGCCTTGCGCTGGGTGCCGGGCGTGGCCGCGTTGTGCGCCAGTTGCTGACCGAAAGCGTCATCCTCGCGGTCATCGGCGGATTGTTGGGCCTGGGCCTCGCCGCTTGGGGCGTAGACCTGTTGAGCAAGCTGGAACAGTTGCGCGTGCCGCGTATGCAAGAGATCGGCTTGGACGCGCGCGTGCTGCTTTTCACGCTGGGCGTCTCGTTGTTGACGGGCGTGATCTTCGGTTTGGTGCCTGCCTTGCAAACGACGCGCGCTGATTTGCACGAGACGCTGAAAGAAGGTGGACGGCAGGGCGCGAGTCTGTCACGCGGCTGGTTGCGCAGCGGCTTCGTCGTGATCGAAACGGCGCTGGCGTTGATGCTGCTGGTCGGCGCGGGCTTGTTGCTGCGCAGCTTCTGGCATTTGCAGCAGGTGAGTCCGGGCTTTGAACCGCAAAATCTGTTGACCATGAATCTGTCGCTGCCCGATTACCGTTACCCCGAACCGCAACAGCGCGCGACCTTTTACCAACAGGCGCTCGAACAGATTCGCGCTTTGCCGGGCGTGCAATCCGCCGGGGCGACTTCGAATCTGCCGTTGAGCGGGAATAATTCCAGCGGCAGCTTCCGCATCGAGGGCCGCCAGGTCGCGCAAAACGAATCGCCGCCGCACGGCGACCGCTGGGCGGTGACGGCGGGCTATTTCGAAACGATGAAAATCCCGCTCATTCGTGGGCGCTTCTTCGAGCAACGTGATTCAGCCGATGCGCCCGCTGTGGCAACGCCCAACGTCGTCGCGCCAGCCTCGGCAGCCCCCAGTGTGGCAATCATTGATGAAGAGTTGGCGCACAAGTACTGGCCGAATGAAAACCCCGTCGGCAAGCGCATCACGTTTGAAGGGCCGCGCGACAATCCGAAATGGCGCGAAATCGTCGGCATCGTCGGCCACGTCAAACACCGCAGCCTCGAAGGTGAATCGCGTGTGCAGTATTACCTGCCGCATCCGCAACGCGCCCAGGCCGGCATGAATCTCGCCATTCGCACCGCCGGTAAACCGACCGATCTGACCGGCGCGGTGCGTGGCGTGATTGCCGGACTCGACCACGATCTGCCCGTCTTTCGCGTCAACACGATGGAACAATATGTTGCTGATTCGATGACCTTGCGCCGCTTCACCATGACGCTGCTCGGCATTTTCGCCGTGCTGGCCCTGGTGCTGGCGACGGTGGGCCTTTACGGCGTGTTGTCCTATTCGGTCACGCAACGTTCGCACGAAATCGGCATTCGCATGGCGCTGGGCGCGCGCGCCGGAGACGTGCTGCAATTAGTCGTGCGGCAAGGGATGGTGCTGGCCGGGTCGGGCATCGGCCTCGGCTTGCTGGGCGCGTTCGCACTGACGCGCGTGATGAAGACTCTGCTGTTTGGCGTGGGCGCGGCTGATCCGCTGACTTATCTGGTAATCGCTGGAGTGTTGGCGGGGGTAGCGTTGTTGGCGTGTTGGCTGCCCGCGCGGCGCGCGACCAAGGTAGACCCGATGATTGCATTGCGCTACGAATAAGTAAACTTCCGGCTTCCGGCCTGGACAGATGGTTCAACGGTCTGAGGTCTGAGGTCTAAGGTCTGAGCCAGCCACGCATCAAAGGCGAGCAGCACCTGGAATTCGTCTTCGGACTGCAACCGGTTCAGATATTCCGTCAGCAGTTTGTTGGTCAACAGCGGCAGCGCCAGGCTGGTTTCGCGTTTGACGTAGCGTTTGCGCTGCAAGTGATAAATCGTCAGCGCCCGGCCATCGTAGCGCCAGATTTCAGGCACACCCAATTCGACATAGATCGGAAATTTATCGAGCGAATCGTGGTGGATGTCTATTTCGACGGCGAGGTCAGGCGGCGGGTCAACGGCGAAATCGAGTTGAATGCGCGGGCCGAGCCGGTCGGCGCTTTGCACATAAAAGCAAGCATCCGGTTCTTTGCCGACGCGCTCGGGGCGTTTGCGCATGGTGGCTGAACCGAAGCCGAGTATCTTGAGGCGCAGCCGCAGACTGATGGCGGTTACCAGTCTTTCGGTAAAGCGCACGTATTTTTCGTGTTGGGCAGAGAGTGTCATGGCGCAGAGCGTTCCTTTGTCAAAACTGAGGCGCAGCCCCGCCGGTTCGCCGACTTGCGTCAGCAGTTCCTCGTACTCTTCCCAACTCACGTTGTGAAAGGTGACAGTCGTATCTTCGGGCAGCCGAGCGACGATGTCGTAATAGCTGGCCGGTGCTTTGAGTGGCACAGTGGCGGCGGTAGTTGGCGCAGTGGCGGCGGCAGTTGGCATAGTCATAAGCGTAAACTTGAGCTTGAAATTTAAGGCGGCGGGATTTTAGACCTGCCTGCCGCTTGATTCAACTATTGGTTCAACGGATTCAACGGAGAAGACGCAATGGAAACATTCTGGCAAGACCTGCGCTTTGGTTGGCGGCGCTTGAGCAAAGCGCCCGGCTTCACCTTGATCGCCGTGCTCACACTCGCGCTGGGCATCGGGGCGAACACCGCGATTTTCAGCGTCGTTTATGGCGTGCTGTTGCGCGCCTTGCCGTACCACGATGCCGAACGGGTTTTCGTCGCCAACATCTCGCCGCCCGACTTCCGCGATTTGCAGGCGGCCAATCACAGTTTCGATAAACTGGCGCTGTGGGCGTCGAATCAATACAACACGACCATCGGCAACGAGACGACGCAGATGTTGGGCGCGATTGTCACACCGGAATTCTTCCCCTTGCTGGGTCAACCTAGCGTGGGGCGTGCCTGGACGGCTGCCGAAGAGCAACAGCCGTTGGCCGTCATCAGCTATGACCTCTGGCAAAGCCGCTTTGGTGGACGCACAGAAGCGCTTGGCCAAATCATCAAACTTTACGGCGAACCGCACACTATCGTCGGTGTGATGCCGCCGGAGTTTCAATATCCGACCAGCAAATTCAAACTCTGGACGACCTTTGGGTATGCCATGACCAAAGCCGCGCGGCAGATGGAAAACCGCGACTTCCGCATCTTCCGCGTAGTCGCTCATCTGCAACCCGGCGTCTCGCCTGAACAGATGCGCGTTGAAACCGAAGCCCTGTCGCAACGCCTGGAACAGCAATATCCCGACACCAACAAAGGCTTCGTGCTGCGCTTCCGCCGGTTGCCGGACGTCTTGATTGGCGAGGTGCGCCAAGTGCTCTGGGTTTTGCTGGGCACCGTCGGATTGGTGTTGCTGATTGCGTGCGCCAATGTCGCCAACCTGACGCTGGCGCGCACGACAGCCCGCGCGCGTGAACTGGCGATTCGTGCGGCGTTGGGCGCAGGACGCAGTCGAGTGTTGCGGCAATTGTTGACCGAGAGCCTCCTGCTCGCCGTGTTGGGCGGCGCGCTGGGCGTCTTGCTGGCGCTGTGGGGTATCGAATTGCTCAAACAACTCAACCCCGGCGAGCTGCCGCGCCTGACGACGATTGGCATCAATGCGCCGGTGTTGCTGTTCACGTTGGCCGTCTCGATGTTGACCGGCGTGGTCTTTGGTCTAGCGCCAGCCTGGCAAATCGGGCGGGCGAATGTGAATGAGACCTTGCGCGCGGGCGGGCGCGGTTTGGCGGGCGAAAGCAAAGGCGGACGTTTGCGCAACAGTTTGGTCGTGGTCGAAATCGCTCTGTCGCTGGTGGTGCTGGTGGGCGCGGGCTTGCTCTTGCGCAGCTTTGTGCAACTGACGCGCATGGATGCCGGTTTCAAACCCGAGCAGTTGTTGACCGCGAATCTAGGCTTTGTGCAAATCAAAGACGATGCGCGCAAAATCCGTTTGCAGCGCGCGGCGCTCGAACGGATCGCGCAAATCCCTGGTGTCAAAGTCGCGGCTGGCAGTACCGGCTTGCCGCCGATTACGCCGCAACGCGGAATTCGTTTTGCCGTCGAAGGGCTGCCCAACGACAACGCCGCCGAACGCGGGGCCTATTTCATCGCCGTCAGTCCAAACCTTTTCCAAGCGTTGGGCACGTCCTTTTACGCAGGCCGCGATTTCACCTGGCGCGATGACGCCCAGGCGGCCAGACCCATCATCATCAATCGCACGCTGGCTACGCGCCTCTTCCCGAATCAGAGCGCGTTGGGCCACCGCCTGCAATTGATCAATCCCGACCAGCCCAAGGATTGGCGCGAGATCGTCGGCGTCGTGGGCGATGTGCATTACGACGGCTTGGCCGACACGGGCGAAGCCGCCTTGTATGTGCCTTTCGCACAAGCCCCGATGATGTGGAATTACCTGATGATCCGCACGGCCACCGCGCCAGACGCTTTGCGCGAAAGCATTCGCCAAGCTGTGACGGCGCTCGATCCGCAACTGGAACTCGCCGATTTCAAACCGATGGAAGCGCTGGTGGCCGAATCGGTCACGCAGCCACGTTTTTACACACAACTGCTTGGCGCGTTTGCGCTGCTGGCGCTGGCCCTGGCGGCAGTCGGCATTTACGGCGTGATTTCCCACGGCGTCGCGCAACGCACCCACGAAATCGGCATTCGCATGGCGCTGGGCGCACAAACCCGCGCTGTGTTGCGACTGGTGTTGGGGCAGGGCATCAAGCTGGCTTTGTTGGGCGTCGCGCTGGGAACGCTGGCTTCGTTATGGCTGACGCGCTTGCTGGCCAATCAATTGTTCAAGGTCAGCGCGACCGATCCGCTGACCTTCGTTGGCGTCGCGCTGTTGCTGACGCTGGTGGCGTTGCTGGCGTGTTACGTCCCGGCACGGCGGGCGGCGCGCGTTGATCCATTGATCGCGTTGCGTTACGAATAGGCACGCAACGAAAGCAAGTCGGGGTTCGCCAGCATCCCTGATTCTGCTGGCGAACCCAGAATGTCTGACAAGCTGCCAGCTTGTCGGCGGCTTCGACGGTTCCCAGCGCCGGGTTTCTGCCACGCTTACGACAAGCTGGCATCCTTGTCATTACCCACATTTTCCGGATTTAGCGGTCTTTGCTTTTGGCCCTGAAAGGGCCGTGGATATTAGCCGGTGGTGAAACCACCGGGAACGAGTGGCATAACATTGCACCCCGGCAGGGGTGCCGGACGTAGCGTCAGGTCACGAAATCCACTGCCGGTCATGTCTCGTCCCGCGCCCCTGCCGGGGCGCAAAGGCAATAACGACAAGCCTCCGGTGTTTTCACCACCGGCTAATATCCGCCGCGCCTCGGCACTCCTATTTCAACATTGCCTCGCGCCAGCGCCGCACGCTCGTCATATCCAACCGCTCGCCTTTGAATTCGATCTGCTTGACCGCTTTCTTGCCGCCATCGCTTTCGCGTTGCAACACGCTGCTGATTTCCATCCAGCGCACGTCGGCGAATTCCAGCTTGTCTTTGCCGAGGGAGCGTTCCTCGTCTGTCGCAAACGTCCCAATGACTAGCATCACGGGATGCGGTTGTTTCAGCCAGTAATCCACCCAGCGCGGTTCCTTGATCTTGAACATCTCGCGGCCATCTTTGTTTTTCCGCAACCACGAATTGCCGCATTTGAGTTGCAGGTAGAGCCGCCGCCCGGTGCCTTTGCCGTCGTCGTCGGTGAACTCCAATTCCATGTCAATGCCTTCGTCTTCGGTCGCCGGAATCTCGAAGCATTTCTGGTCGGCGCTGGCGATGCGGGCGGCGACTTCGAGCGCGAGCAATTTGCCCTTGCGGCGTGAATCCAACCGACTAGCATCCACGGCTTGCAATACCTCAACCTGCTCCCGCACCTCCGCACTGGCGAACAATCGTTCCAGGTTATCCCACAGCTTGAATTGCGTATCGCACACATCACAAACCACCGTAGCCTGATCCCGCTTGGCGAGCAGCTTTTGCATCTGCGCTTGCGGGTTTCCCTTCGGCGTGTGGCACTTGGGACAAACGTAATGTCTCAGCCGTTGCACCGCTTCGCACTTGCCTTGCAGGTGCGCGTCAATGTAGTTGGCGAAAATTACCTGTTCCTGTTTGGTCACGCCCGGCGCGAAATAGACGCTGATGTCGCCGTGGCTGGCGGCTGCGCGGGTGAGCTTGATGCCCATGTGATGCGCTCCGGCGAGCGTCGCAAAGTCCGCCGCATCGCGCCACAGTTCCTTGAGCTTGCCCAAGGTTTGGAAGACTCGCTGTCGGCCAGCTTGACCACCAGCGTGGCATAAATGTCATCCAGATAGCCTTGCACCGCGTAGCTCACAAACACCGCCGGATGCTCGACGACCGCCGGGCGTTCGCGTCCGCAATGGCTGGGGAAGACGAGTTTGTCGCCCTGGCGCAAACACAGGCCGCGTTCTTCCAGTTGCCGTTCCATTTCGCGCAACACGACGCGTTCGTCGGCTGCGTCCAGGCGTTTCATTTCCGCGATGTTGCCGTCGCGTTCGACCGTCTGAAACAGCAGCCGCCCTTCGGCGATGCTGCGCAACGGCAAGCAGCCCAGTTCGGTCGGGTCTTGGCGCAGCGTGCGGATCACCGCCTGCGCGTAGGCATTGACCCACTCCGGTTGCAGCAGGACGAACGTGCCGTAATCCAACTCCTTCACCGCGCCGGGGCCGTCCAGCAAGCCGATCACCGTTTGCAGCGTCGCGTCATCAAAGCCATGCAGCCATCTTCTTCGCTATTTCGTAACTATCTGGTTAGCACTGTTGATGTATCGGCCACTGGTGTTGATCATTGCAGAGTGAAATTAAAGCTTAGGATTCCCTGTACTCCCACCAATACCCCGTCTACTTTAGTAGGTTTAAACATCCACTTCCTAGCTGCTTCCAATGCTGCGTTTCGTAATAGCGGATGACCGCTAATGATTGAGGCATCAAGAACATCTCCTTCATCAGAAACTAACAATTGCACTTGGACTAAACCTTGAACTCTGGCGGATTTGGCAATTGTCGGAAATTGGGGCTGCACTTTCTTAATCGCACTGTCCTGTAGGACATCACTGGAAACTTGAATGATGAGATTTTGTTCGCGTAGCTTCTTTATCTTTCGTTCTCTTCTTATTGGTTCTTCGGCTTCAGCCTTCGCCTTAGCCGCTTCTCTTCTTATTGCTTCTTCAGCTTCAGCCTTCGCTTTAGCCGCTTCTCTTCTTATTGCTTCTTCAGCTTCGGCCTTTGCTCTGATCTCCACTCGAGTCATTTGAACGCGCCCGTTGCCCTTGCAAGTTTGACAGACGTTGGTTACGTCGTAGCTTTTATCCTCGCTCCTCGTTCCGCTGCCGCCACATACAGAACAATTTTTCCAACCCGTGCCTTTACATAGCTCGCAATTGAATGAATCCGAACGATTATGAGGAAACCCAACAGGAAATGAATATTTACCAGTACACTGTACAATCCCGCGCCCAGCGCAGTTGTAACACCTGACTTCCTCATATTTGGAGACGTGCTCATGGGTTTTGCCAGAGCCATTGCAGACGGGGCAGGTTTTGAACTGCGCCGCCGGTTGAGCTGCTCTTGGAGCACTGCCGCCTGTCCTTCTTTTTTGGGCGTTCGTTGAACTGCTGAGGATGAGCAGGCTCGACAAAAGAAGTAGAAAGCCTGTCATCACAACGATCTTGGTTTTGCGAATGGTCATAGTTCCCTCAATGAGCACCAAGTGAAAAGCGAAGTTGCGGCTATGATGCCAACCCCTTCCAAATAGTTTTTGATTACTGCATGCCACACACGACAGTGAAGCGCTGAGCGTTTGACGGCTTCTCTCAGCGCCAGCGGCGCGGCATGTTTATAGCTGCGGTGCCGCGTAGCCCCCAAGCTCCGTAGGAGCGGCATCTGCGGCACATTTCGCTCCTACGGAGCTTGGGGAAGCTTCGTGCCTCGTGGCTATAAACATTTGGCTCCTACGGAGCCGGGGGTGCGCCGTCCTCAAGGAAATCGAAAACGTATTTATCCTCAAACGCGATGTCGAAATTGCGCAGCAATCCCAGATATTCATTCTTGAACGACTTCTGCTGATGGTGGCTTTCCTGATTCTGGATATAGCGAATCACCGTATCCAACTGCGAATGCCCGTAGGAAAAAGCGCCAAAGCCTTCCTGCCAATGAAACTTGCCGCGAATCCAACCCTGTTCGTTGATGAACTTCGATGAACCGGCTTTGATGTCTCTGACCAAATCAGACAACGCGATGCTGGGTTTCAAGCCGATTAGCAAATGTACGTGATCGGCTACGCCATTGATTTGCAGCAGCTTCTGCTCTTGATTGGTAACGATGCCGGTCATGTATTTGTAAATCTCTTCTTTGTGTTCAGGCTGAATCAGGCATTGCCTGCCTTGCACGGCAAAGACTACCTGAATGTAAATCTGCGTGTAGGTGTTAGCCATCTCGTCGTTGCTCCTTTCGTTGGCAAGCTGTCGAGTGAATACCTGTCGTCAGCGCGAAGAAATATACACCGCTTTGGTGGGAGCGTGAACGGTGCAAGCACGTTCGATGTACGGCAATTCCGCCAGCGACTCTTTGATGGGGGCCGCGTCGAGCCGCAGCGGAATGAAGCGGCGCGCCTGGTTCAGCGGGTCGCGAAACCGGAACGTGCCCGCTTCCAACTGCGCCCAGTCGGAGCCGAACGCCTGCGCCGACATGCACAGCACCAGCACGCGGGACTGCTCCAACCCTTCCTCGATCTTCGCCGGAATGCTGTCGCCGGGCTTCAATATCCATTCATCGAACCACACGCGCAGCCCGTCCGCCCGCAACCGCTCGGCGACGGCGCGCACGATGTCTTTGTCTTTTGCACTGTGGCTCAGGAATACGTCGTAGTTGAAATCATCGGCCATTGGTTTACCTGGGAATGCGAGCGTCCCGCCCGCTGGGAAACAAAGTTGTGGCGCGCTCCTTTGGTAGAAAACGAAATTGGGAAACTACTGGGAGCACGGGAAGGCATCAGTACTGTACGGGGAGCGTGAGCGACCTGCACTTTGGCGCGCTCACGACTTGGCGTTCTCTCAGCCCGTCTCTGACCGAGGCGCAGGTCGCTCACGCTCCCCGTACCGTAGCCTGGCGCAAAAACACCGCGATCCATTGCATGATGACGGCTTCATCGGTCGGCTGGCCCAGGCTGTCCAGCGCCTGTTGCGCACGTTCATCGCCAATGCGCGCGCGGCGGTCGTGCAAGAGGGCGCGGCTGTAATCCGCCGTGAATTCGGGGTGCGCCTGGATGCCAAGCATGTGTGGGGCAGCGCGAAACATGGCGACGGGGCAATGGGCGCTGCGGCCGAGCACGACGGCGTGGGCGGGCAGTTCCAACACTTGATCTTGGTGCATGTATTGCAACCAGCATTGGCGTTGCGGCGGCTGCATCCATATTTCAGGGGACTCGGCTTGCGTGATTTCGCAGGCGTGCACACCCACACCCCAGCCGCTCGGAGCTTTGGCTACGCGGCCACCGAGTGCTTCGGCCAGCATCTGGTGCCCGAAGCAGATGCCGACATACGGCTTGCCCGCCTCGTGTATCTGGCGCACAAACGCTTTCAGCCGGTGAATCCACGGCACATCGTCATAGACCGAAAAGCGCGAACCGGTCGTGATGTAGGCCGCGCATTCATTCAACGCCGCAGGCCATTCGTCAGCGCACACGGCAAACGGCGTCAGCGTGATTTCCGGCGCATGGCGTTGGAACAGCGCGCCAAACATTGCTGGATAATCGCCCGCGCTGTGCTGGAAGCGCTCGGCAACGTGGTCGCATTGGAGCAAGCCGATGTTCATAAAAAATTGTCCGGCGTTATTAACCAATCAGAGCGTGATTTTCAGCCCCAACGGGGCGCGATAGGAAAGCCCAGGGCATCGCCCTGGGAAAACTCGTGGCGGCGGACAAACCCTGACAGGGCGAAATACGAGTTGACGTGTTGAGTGAATCTGAAAGCGACGTAGCCACAGCGTCTCAGTGTCTGAAAGAGCTCCGCCGGTGCCACAAATTTCAATTCTTCCTGGTCAACTATGCGCATCAACCTTGGCGATTATTGCGCCCTTTCAGGGCTTGTCTTGTTGGCGGTTGCGTTCCCAGGGCGTTGCCCTGGACTGTCCTATGACGCCCCGTTGGGGCTTGCACAGACGGTGTCGAGACTTACAACTTCAAGCGCAGATGGAATGACTTGGGCCGCGTGAACGAATCAAACCCCAGCCGCGATAATGTGCAACCGCGCCCCGAATCTTTGACGCCTGCCCACGCCAGCGCCGGGTCTAGGTAATCGCAGCGGTTCATATACCAGGTGCCCGTTTCGATCTGATCGCCGATGCGTAGGGCGGCTGCGACATCCGCTGTCCAGATCGAAGCCGTCAGGCCATAGCGGCTGTCATTCATCAACCGGATTGCCTCTGCGTCATCGCGCACTGCCAGGATGCCGACGACGGGGGCGAAGGTCTCTTCGGCCATCACCAGCATCGTGTGATCTACGTTGACCAAGACTTGCGGCGCCAGATACGGCGTGCCGGGTTGGCTGGCAGAGAAGTCGCGCTCGTCAATCAACGCCTGCGCGCCTTTTTGTACGGCGTCGGCGATGTGGGCGCGCGCCTTGTCGGCGGCTTCAGTGCGCACCATTGGCCCCAGCGTCGTCGCGGGATCGAGCGGGTTGCCGAGTTTGTATGCCCGGGTCAATTCGACAAAGCCCGCGGCGAACTGGTCGTAAACATCCTGCTGCACATAGATGCGTTCGATGGCGCAGCAGGACTGGCCCGAATTGAACAGCGCGCCATCCACCAGATTTTCAATCGTCGCGTCGAGTTGCGCATCGGCGCGCACATAGGCTGGGTCTTTGCCACCCAGTTCCAGGCCCGTCCCGATGAAGCGCGTGCTGGCTGCGCGTTGCACCGCGTGGCCGCCCGCAACCGAACCCGTGAAGGCGACAAAATTGATGCGCGCGTCGGCGATGACTTCGGCGACTTGCGCGTGGTCAATGTGCAGATATTGAAAGACGCCGTCGGGCAAGCCGGCGGTGGCGAAGGCTTCGGCGTAACGTTCGGCGACGAGCGGCGTTTGCGGCGCGATTTTCAGAATCACACTATTCCCAGCCAGCAACGCGGGCACGACCGCATTGACCGACGCCAGCCAAGGGTAATTCCACGGCGCAAGCACAAGCACCGTGCCGAGCGGCGCGCGGCGGATGAAGCGCTGGAAATTCTCTTTGGGTTCAATGGCGATGTCGGCGAGTTCGTGTTCGGCGATGTCGCACAGGTACCGGATGCGCTCGTTGAAGCCGCGCCGCAATTCAAAGGGCGCATAGACGATGGGACGGCCAATCTGGCGCGTCAACTCTTCGCCCAACACATCGGCGTGTTCGACGCACCAGGCGGCCATGCGGCGGCAAATGGCGGCGCGTTCGGTGATGGGGACGTGCCGCCATTCGCGTTGGGCAGAGACGGCTTTGGTCAGCGCGGCATCAATTTCCGCGCTTGAGGCCAGTGGGCGTTCGACATAAAGGGTGCCATCAATTGGGCTAATCGTTTGTTGAATGGGTTGGTTCATGATGGTGATGTTTGAATATTGACGCGCAGCGTCTTTGGAGTGCGTGCGGCACAGGCCGCCGCTTTGGTACCTCCTTGGCACACCACAAGACAAAGGAGTGCCAAAGCGGCGGCCTGTGCCGCACGCACTCCAAAGGCTTCGCCATGCTTGTGTACAAAGAAAACGCGGTGATTATCCAATGCGCCGCCTTGTCCCGCAATTGACGGCGTACTCACGAGCGGTTATGTTGCGCGCGTTTTGCACCACAATCCCAAACAAATCCACTGACAGATCAAGCTATGAAAAAACTCTGCCTCTTCATTCTTTGCGTGAGCGTCTTGCTCGCCTGCAAACCCGCCGCCGACAACGCCAGCAAAAAGCCGGTCATCGCCGTCATTCCCAAAGGCGTTTCCAACTTCTTTTGGCAAGCCGTCAAAGCAGGCGCGGAAGCCGCAGGGCAAGAAACGGGCGTGACGATTTATTGGAAAGGCCCTTCGAACGAAACCGATGTGACCAGCCAGGTCAACGTCGTCGAAGACGCTATCACCAGCCGCGTCAGCGCCATTATGATCGCGCCCTCGCATCGTGACGCGCTGGTGCCGGTGGTCGAACGCGCGCAACGCGCCGGCATTCCCGTGACGATTTTTGATTCGGGTATCGGCACTGAAAATTATGTTTCGTATGTCTCGACCGACAACGTGCAGGGCGGCGTGATGGCGGCGGAGCGCATGGCGGCGAAGCTGGGCGGCAAAGGCAAAATTGCGGTCTTAGGATTGAAAGCTGGTTCCGTCTCGACCGATGAGCGCGAACGTGGTTTTCAGGATACGATCAAACAGAAATTCCCTGGCATTCAGATCGCGGCCTTTCAATACGGCGAAGCCGACCGCGCCAAATCGCTGGATCGCGCGACCGACATGCTGAACGCACAGCACGATCTGGCCGGCTTTTTCTCTTCCAATGAACCCGCCACGGTGGGCATTGCGCAAGCGGCCAAGCAACAAAACAAGACCGGCAAGCTGACCATCGTTGGTTTCGATTCCAGTCCGAACTTGATTGAAGACTTACGTGTCGGGGCGCTTGATGCGTTGATCATTCAAAACCCGTATCGCATGGGTTATGACGGCGTGAAAACGCTGGTCGAAAAGCTGCATGGCAAAACGCCCGTGCGCCGCATTGATACGGGCGTGAAGCTGGTGACGAAGGAAAATCTGGAGACGCTGGAGATTCAGCAATTGCTGGGGCCGAAGTAAGTGCTGTGGCCGCGAGTGCGGCGCAATCGTCTGCGCCGCACTCGCTCACGTGATGCTTGGTTATTCCGGCGTGACATACGCCGCCGTGATGCCGCCATCCACCAAAAAGTCCGTGCCCGTCACATACGACGACTCATCCGATGCCAGATAGAGCGCGGCGTAAGCAATCTCCTTCGCTTCGCCAAAGCGTCCCATCGGAATGTGCACCAGCCGCCGCTGCTTCTTTTCATCCGTATTCAGATAGCTCATCAGCAATTCGGTGCGCAGCGGCCCCGGGCAGAGCGCATTGACGCGGATGTTTTCGCGCGCGTGGATGACGGCCAATTCGCGCGTCAGCGCGAGCACCGCGCCTTTGCTGGCGGTGTAAGCGACCTGCGGTGTGGCCGCGCCCAACACCGCGACAAAGGAAGCCGTATTGATGATCGAACCGCCACCTGCGCGCCGCAGCGCCGGGATGCCGAATTTGCAGCCCAGAAAGACGCCCTTGGCGTTGATGTTCATCGTCAAATCCCAGATGGATTCTTCGGTGGTGACGGCGTTGTCATCGCTGTGATGCATGATGCCGGCGTTGTTGAACAGAATGTTGAGTTGGCCGAATTCGCTTTCGGCAAATTCGACCATGCGGGCGCAGTCGGCGGCTTGTGACACATCGGCGTGGATGTAGGCCGCATTGCCGCGCGCCGCTTGAATCAGTCTGACGGTTTCCGCGCCTTCGGCATCGTTGACGTCAACGCACACGACAGCGGCGCCTTCACGCGCAAAGAGCAGCGCTGTTTCGCGGCCAATGCCGCCACTGGCGCCGGTGATGAGGGCGACTTTGTTTTGTAAGCGCATTTTGGATGATACCTTTCGTTACCTTTAGGAGTTGGTTTACACTGCCAGCGGCATTGTTATCACTGCTGATGGAATCAAATCAATGAGGACAGCCACAATGGCACACGCACTTGCACAGCAATCTTACGATTATCAAGACATCCTCGAAACTATTGTCACGGAGGACGATGAACCGGTGGACAATCTATTTTCAGCCAAACAGCAACGGTTGCTGGCGCGCACGCTTTATGCTTCGTGGACGCCGCAGCCCAACGAAGAAAAGCCGAAACAGCGCCGCAAATTTCTGGCCGATGTGAACGTCGGTGTTTTTTTCGCCTTGCACGAACCGCCGCTCGTGCCGGATTTCTTTCTCAGTCTGGATGTGCAACCGCATAAGAACTGGTACGCCAAAGCGCATCGCTCCTACTTCGTCTGGGAGTTCGGCAAAGTCCCCGAAGCCGTCATCGAAATCGTATCCAACCGCAAGGGCGGCGAACTGACCGGCAAGCTCAAGGACTACGCGCGTATGGGCGTGACCTATTATGTGGTTTATGACCCTGAGCAGCAGTTGAGCAAAGACGTGCTGCGCGTTTATGAAATCGGCTTCGGCAAACGCTACCGCTTGCGCGAAGACAACCAGTTGCCCGAACTCGGCTTGGGCCTGACGCTGTGGCGCGGTGTTTTTGAAGCTCAGCCTGACACTTGGTTGCGCTGGTGCGACGCCACCGGCAAATTGATTCCGACTGGTGAAGAGCGCGCTCACACTGCCGAAACCGAAGTCGAAAAGTTGCGCGCCGAACTCGCCCGCCTCAAACGCAAACCCGCCAAGAAACGTGCCGCGAAGTAGTCACCAGTCTTTTGTCTAATTTTCCCGCGCCATTGGACGTGTCGGACAACCCGCATAAAAACGTTTGGGCAGCAAACTCTCGCGCTTCATCACGACGCTGTGCGCGGCGACCTGTGTGTAAGCGCCGATGTCCGCGCCATACAGCAACACGGCGTTGTGCGACACGGTGCTGTGCGGGCGTAGCCAGACGTGATCAATTTTCAGCACGCGATCTTCAAAGGTGTGCGCCTGGAACTGGCAACTCACGGTCGCGCCGTCCTCGAAATGCAGCATGTCGGGATCAACGACGTGCGTGAAGCCGCGCCCCATCAAAACACCGCGCCCGATGTGCATGCCCATCGCGCGCAAGTACCACGCCAGCCACAACGTGCCTTCGAGCGGCGCTAGCAACGGGCTGGCGAGAAAGGCCCAAGCTACATACAGGAAATCCCAGCGGCTGCACCAACACGACCAGAGCGGATGCACGCCGGGCTGCACGCGCGCGAGCAGCAACCATTTGAGCAACAGCACAAAGACACAGAAAAGGCCCGCCGTCCCCAGGCTCGCCAGCGGGACGGCCGCCAAACGAAAAACGGGGCGTGAGACCAGTTTTTCAGCGACCATCAGTAGCCGATACCAAAGCGGCAAGATCAGCACCGGCACGACGGGGACGCCGAAACGCAACAGTTCCCAAAAGACGCGGTTGATGTAGCGGATGAGCGAAGGATCGTGCGTCAGGCTGCGGTCAACTTCGATGACTTCGCGGCGCGGCAATTCAAAGAGCGGATGGCCGAACCACGAACTGCCGGGGCGAATGACTTCATCATCCGCGACGCTGCTGACGCCAATCAAGATGTCTTCGGGCAGTTGCTGGCCGGAAGGAATGACGACGTGATTGCCGAGGAAGGTGTTCTGGCTCAGCCGCGTTTGTTTCAGCGTGACGGTGCCACGCTGAATAACCGGGCCGCTCAGATAAATGCCATCGGCAAAGAAGGTCTCCGGGCCGATTTCGATGTGTTCGGGCACAACGTCTGTGATCGTGCTGATTTCGCAACCGCGCCCGATGCGCATGCCAGCCAGCCGCAACCAGACCGGCCAAAAGAGCGTGCCGCTCAGCCAATTGCTGGCCGATTGCACCAACTCCGTTTTCAGCCAGACGCGAATGTACGCCAGGCTCCAACGGCTGATGACGCCCGTCGGCACGCGGCCCAAGGCGCGTTCGGCCAGCGCTTCGAGCACTAATGCGCCGGGCACGGGCAAGACGACACAGAGCAACGAGAGCAGCAACACGCGCGCATCAAACGATGGCAACGACAGCCAATCCAGCGCGGCCTCGGCGTCGAAGCCATACACTTCGGCCAGAATCACAAAGGGCAATTCCAGCGGCACCGCGATCACCGCAGCCAGCGTCAGACGCGCGATCAGCAACGCAATCCCGTGCGCCAACGGCGAAAGGTCCGCTTGATTTGGTGGCAAGGTCGGACGTAGCGGCGCTGTCCCCGCGTGCTGGGCGGGGATGCCGTCCCACTTTTCGCCGCGCGGAATACGCCCGCCATTTGCCAGCGACGACAGCGAAGTCAGATAGGCTGCGGGTTCGAGCACAGTGTGCTGGCCGACGCCCGCACGGATTTCGAGCGTGCTGCCCGCGCCGAGCGTGATGGGGCCGATGACAATCTGGCCGTCTTCCAAATCAACCAAGCGCAGATGCGCATCCTGGCTGAGCGTCACGTCGTCGCCGATGTCGAGCAAATCCCAGCCGCCTTCGGTCAGATTGACGCCGCGATGAATGTGCACACGTTCGCCGATGCGCGCGCCCAACGCCCGCAGCGCATAGATTTGAAAAACCGTGCCTTCTAACAACGTCCATGGGATGACGCGCACAGCCTGCTGCACCATCCAGTTGCGCACATAAAAACCGCTCCACGCGGGCGCACTGATTGCTTCGTAACGCCCGATCAAAACGCGTTTGACCAGCACGGCAAACCCGATAGCCAGCGGCGTGTAAAGCAACAAGGTCGCAAAGAAGAGCACCGGCGAGAGCAGGAAAAACGGAATCACGCCCAGCCGGTGCAGCAAAAACGGCAAGGCGTCGAAGGCGATGAAATAGGCTGCCGAAGCGCCCACCACCAATTCGGCCAACAGCCAGAGCGTTTGTACAAACGTCGCCAGCACGGGCTTGCCCATAGGCCGGGCGCTGTCAGCAATGGGGATTTGCGCGAACTCGGCTTCGTCGTGCGCGCGTTTGGCGAGTTCGGCGATGGTGCGCGCTTCATAAAGATCGCGCGTGTCCACAAACGCCGTCAGCGGATCATCGCGCAGCCGCGAGACCAGCATCGCCGCGTGCAGCGAATCACCGCCCAACACGTTGAAGAAATCGTCTTCGATAGAAACGGCATCGCTCAGTTGCAAGACTTCGCGGACGGCGGCCGCCAGCCGTGTTTCCAATTCGTTGCGCGGCGCGATGGCGGCTCGCGCGCGTTCTTGCGCTTCGAGCACAGGCAGCGCCTTGCGATCCGTCTTGCCGCTGACCGTGGTCGGAATCGCGTCCAACACGGCGAAACGGTGCGGCACCATGTAAGTTGGCAGCACCGCGCGCAACGCTTCTTTCAACGCTTCAAAGTCGGGCGTGTGCTCTTGTTCCGGCACGACAAATGCCACCAGCGCTTGTTGCGCGCCCGTGCCTTGCACGCAGCAGGCGGCTTCGCGCACGCCCGCGCATTCGGCCAGGCGCGCTTCGATGGCTTCGAGTTCGATGCGATAGCCGCGCAGCTTGACCTGGGCGTCAATGCGTCCGTGAAAGATCAGGTTGCCGTCAGGCGCACGTTCGACCAGATCGCCGGTGCGATAAATGCGCCCCAGGCGCGGATGCGTGGGGAATTTCTGCGCCGTCAATTCGGGACGATGGCGATAGCCGCGCGCCAGCCCGATGCCGCTCAAACACAATTCGCCGGATTGTCCGTCGGGGACTTCTTCGAGTTTGTCATTGAGCACCCAGGCTTCAATGCCGCGCACAGGGCGGCCAATCGTGATCGGCGCGCCCGGTTGAATAGTGGTGTGCGTCGCCGTCACCGTGCATTCGGTTGGCCCGTAGCCGTTTTCAAAACGTCGCCCTTCAGCCCAACGATCCGCCAAATCCTGCGGCAAGACTTCGCCGCCGACATAGAGCAGCCGCAAGTCGGGCAGTTGTTTTTCGGGCGCAGCGTGACCCAGCGTGCGCAACATCGTCGGCGGCGGGCACAGCACGGTGATGCGTTCGCGTTGCAGCCACGGCAGCAAATCCGGCCCCAGCCGCGCGGTCTCTTCATCCATCACGACCAAGGCCGCGCCCACGGCCCAGGCGAACCAGGCTTCTTCCACCGAAGAGTCGTAAGAGGGCGAAGAGTTTTGTGAGACGCGGTCATCCGGCGTCAGCTTGAATTCATTGATGTCGTAATCAACCAAATTGACGATACCGCGATGTTCGATCATCACGCCTTTGGGGCGGCCCGTCGTGCCGGAGGTGTAAATGATGTAGGCCAGACTTTCGGGCGTAAGCCACGCGGGCGGCGCGGGCGCAGGCAGTTCGCGCGCCTGTGCCAACAACTCGGCAACATCGAATACGCGGCCCGGCAGCAGGTTCGCCAGCCGCGCGCGCGCAACGCCCGCCTGATTGGTCAGCAAGGCGACGGCATCGGAATCGGTCAGGATGTCGCGCACCTGTTCGTCGGGGAAAGCGCGATCAATGCAGGTATAAGCCGCGCCCGCCTTGAGCGTGGCCAACTGGCTGCTGTAGAGAAATTCGCTGCCGCGCGGCAGCAGGATGGCGACAGTGCTTTCGCCCGTGACAAAACGGTTGAGAAACGCGGCGAGCGTCTCAGCCTGTTGATTGAGTTCGGCATACGTCAGATTGCGGCGCGCGGGGCGTCCCAGGCCCGGCGGGATTTCCAAGGCTGGGCGATTTGGCCAACGCGCGGCGGCCTGTTCAAAAAATTGGTGTAGGAAAATGGGAGCGGCGTCAGTCTGTTGCGCCGCACAGTTCAACTCAAGTTGAGCGACCTGGCTCATGGTGATTTGGGTACCTTGTTGTTGGGATCGCGTGATGTGGTTGCTGCCTTTACAGCGGACAAGACGGTACGCGGCGGCGTGCTTGCGGTCAAGCAGGCGGTGGCAAAAGCTTTCTCTTGGATGGTGAAGCATCGCTAGCCTAGATTTCACTTCGGTGTATGGCAAAAGCCTGGCGCGTGCGTCAGTAGCCCGCGCGTCAGCAAGGGCTGCGTCTGGGCAACCGAACCCTTTGCGCCAACGGCCACGCCAGCCCTTGCTGACGCGCGGGCTACTGACACGGCGCACTTGCCCGAATACCCAATTGCAATCTGATCTAAAGTTCGCCGATTCCCGATTCCTGGTTCCTGCTAACCCAACAATCTGCTGCTCAACAGGACTCGGGGATCAGGAGTCAGGAAGCAGTTCATTGGCATCAGTATAAGGAAGGCACCATGACACACAAAGCACCCAGACCGCTCACACGGCGCGAGGCGCTCTGCCAAATGGGCGGTGGATTCGGGATGATGGCGGTTGCCGGAATGGTCGGCGAATCGCTGGCGCACGCGCAAACAAGCGCTGCCGTGCAATCCGCCAGGTGGCCGAAAGGCGGGGTACATCACGCCGCGCGCCAAGCACGTTATTTTCCTGTTTATGAATGGCGGGCTTTCGCAGGTGGACAGCTTCGATCCCAAACCCATGCTCGACAAATATCACGGCCAGCCGCTGCCCGGCGGCACGATTGCGACCGAACGCAAGACGGGCGCGTTGCTACGCTCGCCGTTTACGTTCAAAAAATACGGCCAATGCGGCATGGAGGTCAGCGAGTTATTCCCCAACGTCGGCGAGTTGACGGACAGCATTTGTTGGGTGCGTTCAGTGCATACGGACATTCCGAATCACGAGCCTTCGATGTTGATGATGAATACGGGCTTTAGTCAGGCGGGGCGTCCTTCGCTGGGCGCGTAGCTGACGTATGGCTTGGGCACGGAGAATAAAAACCTGCCGGGTTTTGTCGTGCTGTGTCCTGATGTGCCGACGACGGTTGGCCCGCCGCTGTGGAACAATGCCTTTTTGCCGGCGGTTCATCAGGGCACGTTTATTGCCGACAAGCCGGGCGCGAAACAAACGGCGGAGTTGTTGGTAGAACCGGACTTCGATCCGCAAAAATTGATCTCTCACATCCGCAATCAAAAATTTACCTTGCCCGAACAACGCCGCGAACTCGACCTGCTGACGCGGCTCAACCGCATGCAAATGGAGCGTGAGAAAACCAATGACCCGCAACTCGAAGCGACGATTCAAAGCATGGGAACGGCCTTTCGCATGCAAACGGAAGCGCCGGAGGTCTTTGATCTGCGCAAAGAAACGCCCGCGACGTTGAAGCTTTACGGCCCCGGCAGCACGGCGCGCGGCTGTTTGCTGGCGGTGCGGTTGATCGAACGCGGCGTGCGCATGGTGCAGGTCTATTACGCCAAAGGCGACCCCTGGGACGCGCATACCGACATGCAACAGCATCGCAAGAATGCCAAAGACTCCGATCAACCGTTTGCCGCCGTCATCAAAGACCTCAAATCACGCGGCCTCTTTGACGACACGCTGGTCGTCTGCGGCTCCGAATTCGGGCGCACACCGGTGGTGGAAACAGGCGGCGGCGCCAGCATCCAAAACGGTCGCGATCACGACCCGTTTGCGTTCACGATGTGGCTGGCGGGCGGCGGCGTCAAAGGCGGATTGATTTACGGCGCGACCGATGACTTCGGCTTCAAGGTGGTGGACAAGCCGGTGCACGTGCATGATATGCACGCTACCATTCTGCACTTGTTGGGGATTGACCATACGCGGCTGACGTATCAATACAGCGGGCGCGATTTTCGGCTGACGGATGTGGCCGGCAATGTCATTCACGACCTGCTTGCTTGAGGGCGCGCAGCGGCGTTACGAATCATAGGCGCTCAGGTAAAGCACTTGGTCGTAGTCAATGATGGCGAGCCGCAGGTTGCGCAGCCAGCCGCGCCGTCCGAGTAGATTGCGTTGCACGCCGGGATATTTGGCAAAGTAAACGATGCTTTGGAAAACCAACTCGCCGGTTTGCAAGGTGACTTCGTGGCCGAAAGCTTCGAGCATGCCGGTCAAACCGCTAAGCCTCACGGGAACGCCTGTTTCAATGGGGATGCCCAAATCCAGACCATCTTCGTGACTGAAAAAGCAGACGGCAGCGCCTGAGTCTACTTTGGCTGTGACCTCAATGGTTTGGCCGGCGTAAGTCAACACGACGCGGATGGGAATGCCATCGAGGTCGTTACGACGCGGATGGGAATGCCATCGAGGTCGTTCAGGTAGCGGAACTCTTCGGCGAAGCTGAGTTGTTTCATAATTCAAAGGCCCATTGGCAAAGGCTCATCAGGTGCGGCGATGCGATGAATGAGCGGCAGTTCAACGCCTGCGGCTTTGATGGCGGCGCTGATTTCCAGCCGGTTCGGACTGGCCGCGATCAACCGGTCGCCTGCGAGCGCTACCCACTGCCCGGCGTATTCGTGCTGATGTGCGGCGAGCCATTGCAATTCGCGCGTCCGGTCTTTCAGCGGCTGGGCGGGCAGGCGTTTATCGCGCGGTGGTTTTGGCGACGCTGGAGGTTGTCCGGCGCGGCGTGCGGCCAGCAATTGGTCGAACCTGGCTTGTTCGCCTGGCGGCAACTGCTCGATTTGTTGGAGGATCTTTTCGGCGGTGACGGTTGACATTGCCCGTTACTCTCTTTCCTAAACGTTTTGCGCGGCCAGCCTAGCGGTGGCTCACGACATTTTCAAGGAGATTTTCCGTATGTCTATTTCGTTTCGCAACTGGTTATTGGGCGTCGGCCTGTTGGGGATGTTGTTGGCTGTACCCGCCTGGCGTTCGCGCGCCGTCAAGCTGCCGGTTGATCCGCAGTTGTTCAACGGCTTGCGTTATCGTTCCATCGGCCCAGCGCGCGGCGGGCGTGTGACGGCGCTGGCCGGTGTGCGCAAACAGCCGCACACGTTTTATCTGGGTGCGACCGGCGGCGGCGTCTGGAAGACGACCGATGCGGGCGGCAGTTGGGCGAACGTCTCGGATGGCTTCTTTGCGACGGGTTCGATTGGCGCCCTGGCCGTGGCCGAATCCGATGCGAATATCGTGTATGCCGGCACGGGCAGCGCGGCCATTCGCAGCAATGTGATTCTGGGCAAAGGCGTTTATAAATCCGCCGATGCGGGCAAGACCTGGACGCACGTGGGCTTGCGCGAAGTCGGGCAGATCGGCGCAATCGAAGTTGATCCGCGCGATGCCAACGTGGCATTTGTCGCGGCGCTGGGCCAGCCGTTTGGCGCGAATGCGGAGCGCGGCGTCTTCAAAACCACGGATGGCGGGAAGACCTGGCGCAAGGTGCTGTTTATCAACGACCGCACCGGCGTGGTGGCGCTGGCATTGAATCCGGCCAGTCCGCATGAATTGTATGCGGGCGCCTGGCAAGCCGTGCGCAAACCGTGGACGATTGTCAGCGGCGGCCCGGCTGCGGAGTGCGGCATTTATAAAAGCACCGATGGCGGCGAGACGTGGACGCACCTGAGCAAAGGCTTGCCGCCAGGGCTGATTGGCAAAGTCGGTGTCAGCCTCAGCGCCTCAAATCCGCAGCGGGTTTACGCGGTGCTGGAAGCGTCGGAAGGCGCGGGCGGCGTCTATCGTTCGGATGATGCGGGCGCGAGTTGGACGCTGATCAATAAGCAAGCGGGCCTGATCGCGCGGCCCTTTTACTACACCTACATTGACGCCGACCCGAAGAACGCCGATGTCGTTTACGTCAACAACCTCGGCTTTTATAAATCCACCGACGGCGGCAAATCGTTTCGCCCCATGCCCACGCCGCACGGTGACAATCAGGGGATGTGGATCAATCCCGACAACCCGGAGATTTTTATTCAATCGAATGATGGCGGCGCGAATGTCACGCTCAACGGCGGGCGTTCGTGGTCGAGCATTTACAACCAACCGACGGCGGAGATTTATCAGGTCGCATTGGACAATCAGTTCCCCTATCTGGTTTATGGCGCGCAGCAGGACAACACGACGCTGATTGTGCCGAGCCTTCCGCCGACGATGGACAGGCCCGATGATCCGATTCAGCTTTGGAAGACGGGGCCGGGTTGCGAGACGGGGCCGATTATGCCCAGCCCGCTCAATCCGCAAATTGTTTACGGCGTCTGCAAAGGCGAGTTTTACCGCACCAATTTTGCCACCGGGCAGACGGCCAGTTACTGGGTGCATCCGCAAAACCGCTATGGCCACAACCCCAAAGACATTCTCTATCGCTTTCAACGTGTCTCGCCGATGGAGATTTCACCTTTCAATCCGCGCGTGCTTTATCACTGCTCGCACGTCGTGCATCGGTCGTTGGATGAAGGCGTGACTTGGCAGGTCATCAGTCCCGACCTGACGGCGAATGAGCCGGACAAGCAGGTCATCAGCGGCGAACCGATCACGCGCGACATCACGGGCGAAGAGGTTTATTCGACGATTTACGCCTTTCGCGAATCCACGCTGGAACCGGGCGTGCTGTGGGCGGGTGCGAATGACGGGCCGGTCAGCGTCTCGCGCGACAACGGCAAAACCTGGAAGCGCGTCACGCCCAAAGATCTGCCGCCGGGTGGGCGCGTGCAAAACATCGAACCTTCGCCGCATCGCAAAGGCGCGGCCTACATCGCGGTCTATCGCTATCTGCTCAACGACTGGCAGCCTTACATCTACGCGACGAATGATTACGGTGCGACGTGGACGCGGCTGACCGATGGTAAGAACGGCATCCCGAATGACTATCCGACGCGCGTGGTGCGCGAAGACCCCGACCGCGCGGGCTTGCTATACGCGGGCACCGAATTCGGCATGTTCGTCTCCTTCGATAATGGCCAGCAATGGCAGCCCTTTCAATTGAATTTGCCGGTAACGCCCGTCACTGACATTCGTGTGCAGCGCAAAGATTTGGTGCTCTCGACGATGGGCCGCGCGTTCTGGATTTTGGATAACGTGACCCCGCTGCATCAGCTTGGTGAGACGGTGGCGACGCAACTGCTGCAACCACGCATGGCTTACCGGACGCGCTATGCTGGTGGTGCCGGACGTTCTGCCGCCGCGCCGGAATATCCACCGCCGGGCGCGCAGCTTGATTATGTGTTGGCCGAAGCCCCGGCTGGCGAATTGAAACTGGAAGTGTTGAACGCTCTCGGCAAAGTCGTGCGCACGGTGTCCAGCAATGCGGCCGTGCCCGCGCAAACGGAACGCCCGGTGCCGACAAGCGGTGATGAAGAAATGCGCGGCCCTGGTTTCGGCGGCTTCGCGGCGCGGCCTTTGACGAAGCGCATGGGTTTGAATCGCTATGTTTGGGATTTGCGCGTTGATGGCGGCGGGCCGCTGGTCGTGCCGGGCAAATTCACCCTGCGATTGTCGGCAGAGGGATGGAGCAAGATGCAGGCGCTGACGGTCGAACTTGATCCGCGCTTGGCGAAAGACGGCGTAACGCTGCTTGACCTGCGCGAACAGTTCAACTTGCTGGTGAACGTGCGTGACACGCTCAGCGATGCGCGCAAGACGGTGCAAAAGCTGGATACCAGCTTGCGCGAGAACAAAGACGCGGCGTTGACGGCGCAACTGCAAGCCTTGCGCGCGCGCCTGGTCACGGCGGGCGGCACTTATCCGCAACCGATGCTGATTGATCAACTCAGCAGCCTCTCGCGCATGGCGGGCGCGGCGGACCGCAAAGTCGGGCGCAGCGCGATTCAGTATTTCGGGGTTTTGAAACGGCAATTGACGGAGATCAAAACGGAGCTAGCCAAGCTGGCGCCGGATCAATGAGGTGACAGCGGAGGCAGAGAAGAGAATACGGAACAGACGGAAATAACTGAACACACGGAAAAGAACCAACCAATCCGGTTCTGTCTGTTCCATTTAGGTAGCTGGCAACTGAGTAACTGAGAAGACGCTGCGGCCATACAGCACCGGCGGCTTTTGCGAGCACTTAGACCGGTTTGCAATTGTGTTTACGGGAGCGCGTTGGGCCGGGACAGTACCGCGCGCGTGAGCAAGCGGCGCGTCAAGTTTACGCCGTTGGCTGAACCGCCCAGGCTCCGCTTGCTCACGCGCGCGGTACTGTCCTGCTGCGCAACTTTTCCCATCCACCGATGTGAAAACCGATCTAATAGCCTGCCACTAAACGAAAAGGCCACCCGTGGCAGTGCCAACGGGCGGCCTTTTCGTTTGGTTGCAGAGGAAAAATCAAGTCGGCATTTATTGCCCCTTCAACGTGCCAACCGTAAGTTTATCTTTGATGACGATCTCGACGCGGCGGTTCTGCTGACGGCCAGCGGCGGTGTCATTTGAGGCCACCGGTTGCGACTTGCCGAACCCCATGCTGGTCAGTTGATTTTGCGGCAGCCCGCAGGAAGACAAATAACTTTGCACCGAACCGGCGCGCTGTTCCGACAGCTTCTGATTGAATTCCTCACTGCCAATGTTGTCGGTGTGGCCTTCGATACTCAGATCGTAGCCCTGGGCGACGAGCAGGATGCCGCAGACTTTCGAGAGTTTTTCGCGTGCTTCCGGTTTGAGCGACGATTTGCCGAACTCGAACAGGATGTCAGGCAGGTTGACAATCAGGCCGCGCGCGGTTTCGCGCGTTTCCACCACCACGCTCAAGGCATCGCGCATGCGTTGGCGCGCGGCGTCACGTTCTTGCTTCGCTTTTTCGGCTTCGCTTTGCGCCGCGCCGGCTTGCAACTGGGCTTTCAACTTTTCATCTTGCGCCGCCGCCGCCAGCCGTTTGGCTTCGTCAGATTGCAATTGGGCACGGCGCGCTTGTTCTTCGGCCTCAGCCGCCCGGCGGGCCGCCAGATCGGCCTGATCTTGCGCGCGTTTGCGCGCGGCCTGTTCCATCTCTAAATCCAGTTCTTTTTGTTTGGCCTGCAAACGCGCGCGTTCAGTATCGGATTCGGCTTTTTCAATCGAGATTTTCAAGCTCGAGATTTCCTGCTGGCGCGACGCGCGTTCAGCATCCAGCGCGGCTTGCATGGAGCGCTCTTTCGCCAATTTCTCAGCAGCCACGGCGAGCCGGACGGTTTCGTGCCCCATCGTCATCAGAATGCGTTTGTCCACATTCGCTTCCGCAGCCTCGGCGACTTTTTGGAAAGAGTCTTTGGCCTTGGCGTAATCATCCGCCGCGAATTTATCGGCCTGGGCGCGTTCCGCCAGCATCAGCGAAACTTTCGCCTGGCGCACGTCAGAGCGCGTTTCGCCTTTCACTTCGCGGTCATTTTCCAGCGTCTCCTGCGTCGCGTTATAAATGCCGTCATAGCCGTGATATTTGATATTCGAGACATCCAGCATGCGGCCCGTGATGTTGTGCTTGGGCCGCGTGTTTTCGAGCACGATGAAGCGGCTGGGCACATCCATCAGGAAATGCGGCTCGGCGGTGACAAACATCCCGAACGTATCCAGCGGCGTCGAGACGTTCAGTTTGCTACGATTGCCTTGCAAGATGAATTCGCCGACGTTATCGGTGTGCCCTTCGGGTGAGACGACCCAGAGGACATAAGTCGCGTAATCGCCGCCAAAGAAGGTGGCAGGTTTCATTTCATCAAGTTCGATCTCGATTTCAGTCATGCCCTTTTTGCGTTGCACCTTGGCCTCGCCGGAAGATTTTGGCAGCCGCTCAGTCCCTTTGAATTTGACGCTGATGCTGCCGGAACCTTCAGGATAGATAATAGCGAGGGCCGAACGGGTAGCGGTGACCTGTCTTTCGATTTGCACCTGTTCTTGCGCGCGCGCCAGTACGGCGCTGCCCATCAACAGCGCGGCCCATAGACTTGCGCCTCCGCAGCGTTTTATAACCTTGGTTAGCATCGTGTTTCTCCTTTGTTTCTGGTGGACTGGTTTCATTCGCATTGTGCGCGAGCTTGATCCATGAGCTTTATCAAAACGGCGATTGTTCGCCGCGTTTACGAGCAGGCAGCATTAGTTGGCACCAGGCACTATCGAATTAGATCAAGCTCGCAAAAATTGCTGATTGCCCCAGCTCAAATGTTCGCGAGTCAATCGCAAATCTTCTTACCCAAAAGCAGTGAGCAAGCGGCAGTCCACACCGTAATTTGACGCTCAAGCGCCTGCCAGATAGATTTAACGCCATTCGGCAGCACGCCTGATTGCGGCAAAAAAAAGCGCACCGTTCTGTATTTGTGCACAACTGTTCTACTGCCAGACAGCCGCAAGCGGGAATTGGTTAAAGCTGCCTTCTCAGCGCAATACGCAGATAGAGCCGGATGGAGATGAATGACTGAAGAATTGCTACGACTATCTAAACTAATGGCGCAACGCGGCCTCTGTTCGCGCCGCGAAGCGGACAGCTATATCGAACAAGGCCTGGTCAAGGTCAATGGCGTCGTCGTCAACCAACTTGGCACCAAGGTCGCGCCCGATGTGCGCATCGAATTGGCGGCGCGGGCCGTTCAGCAACAACGCCAACTCGTCACGATTCTGCTCAACAAACCCATCGGCGTTGTCTCGGCCCAGCCGGAACCGGGCTACACGCCGGCGATCACGTTGCTCACGGCGGTCAATCAATTCATCAATCAATCCGGCGCAGGCGGGCCAAAGCTCAAGCCGGAACACCTGCGCGGCTTGGCGGTGGCGGGCCGCCTGGACATTGATTCGCAGGGGCTGCTGCTGTTCACTCAGGATGGACGCATTGCCAAGCTGGTCATCGGCGCTGAGGGCAAGCTGGAAAAGGAATACATCGTGCGCGTGGGCGGCGGTTATTTGGACGAAGCGCGGCTGAAGCTGTTGCGGCACGGGCTGTCGCTGGATGACAAGCCGCTCAAACCGGCCAAAGTGGATTTGCTCAACAACGAGCAATTGCGCATCGTGCTGACCGAAGGCCGCAAGCGCCAGATTCGCCGCATGTGCGAATTGGTCGGCTTGCGTGTGTTGGGATTAAAGCGTGTGCGCATCGGCAACCTGCGCCTGGGAAATTTGCCGGAAGGGCAGTGGCGGTTTTTAGCCGATTGGGAAAGACTGGATTGAGGGCTGCGAAAAAAAACAAAAAAAGATTTTGACGGTGATAGTTCCTGGCGAAGTTCTCCGCCTTAGTGGGTGGGAAGCAATGAGGCTCCCAAAAGAAACGAATTGGCGTTGCGCTGATTCACAAACGGAAGATGGTTAGACAAGGAGAATTCATTATGTTCGCCAATACATTCGTCAAAAACGCTTCGTCAAAAATGCTGCTCGCTTGTGCCGCGTTGCTGCTCGCCGGGTTTGCCACGCTGACGCCCCAACAAACCGCGCAGGCGCAAAGCCGCAGTGATTATCCGGTCGTGAAAGACGCCCAACCGGATGGCAAGGATTGCTTCCGGCGCGACGGCAAACGCTATTGCTACAAACCCGAAGGCACGCAGGGCAATTTGAAAGCGGCGCCGAAAGACCCGCAGGAATTGAAGGATTGCTTCTGGCACGTGGACAAGAATGGCAAAAAGCGCTTGGCGTGCATCTATTACGCGTTCTAACGACGGGTTGAATAGCGCCTGGTAATGCGGAAGTAAGCAAGCCCGGCAGCCAACGTTGGCTGCCGGGCTTGTGTGTGTGCTTGCAACGCGCGCCAGCGGCGAATCGTTCAGCCTTCGACGCCGAAAACGGCCACGCGCTGCGCCACGCTTTTCTTGCCTTTGACGCGCACCTTGAACCGCAATTCATAAATGCCGTCTTTCAGGTTTAGCAACCGCGTCTGTCCAGCGAGCGTGAGGCCTTTGTTATCCCGTCCTTGAATGCGGCTGGTGAGCGGAACCCATTCGCCCTGGCCCAGTACTTTGTCGTTTTGCCAGACTTCGGTTTGCAATTCCATGTCCTCCGCGGGGGCGGCTTGCGCGGCATTTTGGTAAAGACGGCAGTAATAAACAACCGCCTGTTGCCGCTGGAAAAACCGGATGCCCTGGACGATTTTGGCCTGTGGGGCATTGGCATTCGTATTCGCATTGGCATTCGCATTGGCAGGCTGAGATGCCTGTTCAAACTCTTGCAGTTCGCCCAAGATCACCAGACTGCTGAGCAGCAGCTTTTTACTTTTGAGATCAGGCACCTCGACGACGGCGCTAGCCGTGCCGGTGTGCTCGGTTTTGGGTTCGTAAACGCCGACGCGGATTTGATAGAAGCCAGGTTTCAGCGTCAGCCGTTTGTAGTAACTAAAGCCCCCAGCGCGCAGGCGCTGGTAACTTGCGGGGCGCAAATCCCCCTTGATCGTGTCTGCCTGATTAAAGGCCAGCTTGCCCACCTTATCGAAAACCATCAAGGCAACTTTCACTTCCATCAACTGGTGATCGCCGGCGCCCGGTTGCGTGGCAATCGTTTGGCCGTCCAGCGTGACTTTGAGCGTGACTTGGGCGGCGTCGCCTTGATATTCGACATCCTCCGCCGTGGCAAAGACACCCACGTCGGTGACGGCCAGCGGTTCGACCATCTGCTGGGCCAGGCGCTGTTCGGGCGTCTTGGCCACTTCTTTTTTGTTGCGGGCGAGCGCGCTGGGCAGATAGCCCTTTTGCGTGCGGATGCGGTATTCCGGATGCCCTTTGACGCGCAAGCTGAGTTTGCGGAATTTGTTGGCGTTGCCCTCTTCCGCCGGGTAATAGGCCAGCGTGTAATAGACCTCGTTCTCGTCCAACGCTTGTTTGGCCGCGCCCATCAGGTCATTCGTATTGCGAAAGAATTTGCCGCCCGTATCCGCCGCCAAGGCGTTCAGGCCGTCCTGCAAATCGTGTTCGCCCGCCGAGGCGATGCTGAAGTTGGGCTGCGTGCGGAACTGGACGTCCATGCCGGGCGGGCCGGTCAGGCCGCGTGAATCAATCGTGTAAATCACCACGCCGGAGCGCGTGGCGCGGCTGGTCACGGCTTGCAGTTCGCCGCCATCAAAACGGCCCGTGCTGTCGAGCAGGGTGAAGCCATCCGAAAAAATCACCAGCAACCGTTGGCCCGGCATCTGCGCCAAACGGTCAATCACCGAACGCAGGGTGAACAAGGTCGCGCGGCTGCGATACGAAGCGATGCCGAGCACTTCGCTGGCGCGGGCTTTGGCCAGTTGGATCAGCGTGCGGCGGTCTGTTCCCATCACGCCATCTTCCTCGCGCAACAACCGAATGGCTTCGTTCAAACCTTCGGGATCATCGCGATCCACCAGTCCGGCCAGATAGGGTGTAAAGAGGGAAACGCGTTCGCTGGGGCCGATGCTCAGGCGTTCGGCGGCATAACGCAGCAAGCGGCGGTCGCGCGTGAACTGCTCGCCCAGGCCGAGCGTGCCGAAGCTGGTAATCAAGGCGGTCAAATCCTGCGTGCTAAGTTTGTCGTCAATAAACTTGCGCAGCGACTGTTTCAGAAAGAGCAGATTGCCCGCCGCGATGTGCGCGTTGTCGGCAAAGAGCACGATGCTGCGCGCCGGTTTGGCGGTCACGGCATTGGCGAGCGTCGCCGATGGCGAGGCGGGTTGCTCCGCAGCGGTGTTGCCGTCCGCCTGGCCGGGTACGCGGGTGAAGCTGAAAAAACTGATCTCTTGCGGCTTGTCATTTTCCAGCAGTTCAAAATCGTCTTTGGTCAGGCCGCTGATCGGATGGCCCGCCTTGTCGGTGACGACGGCACGCACTTCGATCAACTCGGTGGTGAGTTTGAGCGTCGTCTCGTCTTCTTTTTCTTTCTGCGGTTTGTCCGGTGGTTTATTTTGCGCTGAGGTCTGCGGCAACAACTGCGGATGGGCGAGTGTATATAGGCAAATCATTGCCAGCAGGAAGCGGAATTTTGGCATTGCGAACTACTCCGAAGTGGCGGCCAGTTGCCGCTTGAGTTGCGAAAGAACCGAATTGATTTCGCCGCCCAGCAGAATGGCGACGCCGGTCAAATACAACCAGAGCATCAACACCATCACGCCGCCCAGCGCGCCATAAGTGGCGTTGTAGTTGCCGAAACGCATGACATAAAACTTAAAACCGAAAGTCACCAGCAACCAGCCGCCCAGCGCAAACAGCGCGCCCGGCAGCGCCTCGCGCCAGCGCTGTTTGAGATTCGGCGCGATGTAGTAAAGCAATGCCAGCGCCAGCGAAATGAACCCGATGATCCCGGCCCAGCGCGCCAAATTCCAGAACGTCCGAAAGGTGCCGCCGTAACCGTAAAACTGCGCCAGGCGTTCGCCGATGTGTTCGCCAAAAAAGAGCAGGCCCAGCGCGGTGATGACAAACAGCGCCAGCCCCAGCGTCAATTGCAGCGCCAGCAAACGTTCGCGCCACCAGGCGCGCCGGGTTTCGACGTCATACGCCGTATTGAGCGCCGTGATGATCGCTTCCATGCCATTGGCCGAAGCCCAGATCGAAACGAGGATGCCGAAGCTGAGCAGACCGCCGCGCGGCTGGCTGGTGATTTGCTGAAAGGTCGTGTTGAGCAGCGCGAAGGCGGGCGGCGGCAGCATGCTGTGCAGATAATCGAAGAGGTTCTCAAAAAAGCGCGGCATCGGCAGATAGGCCAGCAGCGCCGTTAAAAAGATCAGCAGCGGAAAGATCGAGAAGAGCCAGTAATAGGCCAGTTGCGCGGCGCGTCCGAAAATTTCGTCCTCGAAGATGCGGCAATAGACCTCCCGCGCGATGGTGCGCCAGTGCTGTAACACGGGGGCCACCAAGGGCAGTTTTGCCAGCGGGGCCGGGGTAAGAAGATCGGCAGCCGGAGCGGTAGCCAACCGCAGCGATTGCGAGAGCGGCCCAGTGCGCCGCTGTTTTCCTAAACTCTCTGCCTCGCTGCTTTCCAAGCAAGTTCCTCTCGTTGCCCTAGACGGTCATTAGACCGGTTTTCACTTCGGTTTACGGGAAAAGCCGCGCAGCGGGACGATACCGCGCGCGTGAGCAAGCGGTCCGTTGGCAGTTCAGCCAATAGGGCAAGCTCGATGCAGCCGCTTGCTCACGCGCGCAGTACCGTCCCGGCACAAGCTGCTCCCGTAAACGCGATTGCAAACCGCTCTAGTTGCGTACCCGGTTGGCGGTCTTGGCGAGATTACGGAACAGGCGGAAATAACGGAGCAATCGGAATTTCTTGCTGGGTCGTTCCGTCTGTTCTGTTATTTCCCTCTGTTCCGTAATCTCTTTTTCTCGTTTCCGAGACTAGCGAATTTCAATCGTCACACGGTTGGCGTTCTCGCCGTTGACGGAAAGTACCACATCCACGTTGCGCCGTCCGCCCCCGGCCAGGCTGGCCGGGAATTCGACGTTGATTTGATCGAGACCCGCGAAATCGCCTTGTGCTCCGGCAAAGAGCACGCGCGCCGCTTGTCCGCCAATGGTAGCCGTGACCGCTTCGGCCACGCCGTCATCGTCACTGGGATTGGCCGCCAGCGCCCGCCGGAAGCCGGTGCCAAACAACACCAACACATTCGGGCGGCCATTGGTCGTCACATCAAAGGGCGGCGTCTGAAAGCGTACACCATCGGTCGCCAAAGCAAACGCTTCGCCACGCCCTGTTTGATCGCGGGTGAAGAGGGCGGGCACTGCGGGCACAATGCGCGCCGTGGCGACCGCATAAATTCCATTTGGCGTGCTGACCACGATGCTTGCCAACCCTTGCGCCGTGTTGGGCGGCACGAGGAAATTGATCTGGCCGGACGAGACGAACAGCAAGCGCGCCGGTGCGCCGTTGACGGTCACAGTCGTGCCGTTCAAATCAAACGGCAACGGAACCTGCTCAGCCGCCGCCGCGCGCACAGCCAAATCCGTGCCGAACAACGACGCGATGGAATCCGGCGCGAGTACGTCAGGCCGGAAATCAGCGGCGTTGACCGCCGCCATCGGACGGGCCGTGACGACCCGCAGATTCACCAACCGCGCATCGCTCGCCAGTCCATCACTGACCGTGAAGCTGAGCAGGAAGTTGCGGCCCGCATCACTGGCTGCGGGCACCCAGCGGAACGTGCCCCGCGTGTTGTTGTTGGTCGTGACTGTGGTGCTAAAGCTGGCATTGGGCGGCAACCCCGCTGCTGCGATGGTCAGCGGCGCTTCGGAACCCAGATCGTTTGCCAGCACCTCAAAGCGCACTTCGGCGCCCGCGACGGCCACCACTGTTTCCGGCGCGACCAGCACGGGCGGCACCGGATCGAGCGGTAGCGGATTGAGCGGTACCACGCTGAAGCGTTCGACCAGCGCGCCCGTCAATGAACTGTTGCTGCCGATGGCGTAAGCAAAGCCATTGACGACCGCGTGGCCCAGGAACAGGCGCGGCGTGGGCATGTTGAAAGAGTTGTCCAGCACTGTCCAACGGTTGTTGCGCACGTCATAGACTTCAGGCGGCGATATTGTACTGGCGGTCGCCGGGTCTACGCCGCCGACCAGCACCCACAACGGATTGCCGCTCAAATCCTGCGTGACGAAATTCGCCCCGGTGTAACGCGGCAATTTGGGCGACGCCAAGGCCGTCCAGCGCCGCGTGTCGAAATCAAAAACCTCGGCGGTCAGGTTGGCCGGTGTCGCGCTGCCCAAGCCGCCCGCGACGTACAGCTTGCCTTCGATCAACGCCGCCTCGTGCCCCAGCCGCAGCGAAAGCATCGTCGGCAGCGCCGTCCAGGTGTTGGTCGCCGGGTTGTAAGTGGCATTGGACACGCCTGTGACGTGATAGACGCCGCGCGCGTCATCCGCCGTGGCGGCATAGTTGGTTTGCGCAAGGGTCACTGGGGCCGCCGCCGTCCAGACATTCGTCGCCACATCATAAACGTAATGCGCCGTCGTGCTGGCCGTCGCGCCCGCGCCGCCGGGCACATAGATTTTGCCGCGCAGAAATGCCGCTTCCGCCGCGCTAATTGGCGCGGGCAGCGGTGCGACATTCGCCCAGCCCGCCGCGACGTTGTTGGTATCCAAACGTTGCACGGTGTCTATGGTGGGAATCGTGCCGGAGATCAGCCGTCCGCCGATGGTGTAAAGGAAGCGGCCATCGCCGACCACCGCCGTTTGCCCCAGCGGCGCGGGCAGGGCGCGACTGGTTTCCCAGCGCCGGTTCAGCGTGAAGCCGCCGTTTGAATAGGCTTCGGTCTCGACGCCTTCGTCATCGGTGGCGATGACGCGAATGCGGTATTCACCATTGGCCAACGTGTTGGGCACCGTCCAGTTGAAGTTGCGCGTGTTGCCCGACAGGTTAGCCGCGAGGTCGCTGACGAATTGCAGCGTCAGCGTGCCGGGCCGGAAGAGCGAAATACGATGGCTCGCCAGTGCGCGGTTATCCGCCGAATTCCAGCGAATGTTCAGCAGGCTGCCGACAAAGATGGCGTCGCCGCCGTCGGGTGAAACCACATCCACCGTGGGCGGCGTGGGATTGACGTAATTGAACGCGCTGGGCCGGTTGTGCGACAACGCGCTATTCGCCACCGTCACATCCGCGCGGCCCGCTTCGCCAAACGGCGTGACGGCGCGCAGTGTGGTCGCATTGACGAAAGTGACGCGCGCCGCCCGTCCATTAAATGCGACGGTGGTTTCGGGCGTGAAGCCTTTGCCCAACACAGTCACGGTCGTGCCGCCGCGAATCGAACCGAAGTCGGGCAGGACGCCTTCGATTTCGGGCCGGACGGGCGTGGTGGCGGCGGTGTAATAAGTAAACCCGCTGGCTGCCGCCGCGCCGCCATTGCGATTGGTCACGCGCACCGTGACCGCGCCTGCCGCGTGGGGCGGCGCCACGGCGGTCAGCACGCCATTGCTGACGAGCACCACGCCCGTGGCGGACAGACCGTCGAACGTCACCTGCGTGTCTTCGGCTTCGGTAAAGTTCGCGCCGTAAATGGCCACGCGCGTGCCGCCCGCCGGCGGCCCAAAGGCCGGTTCGACGCGGGCAATCGCCGGGTCGAAGGCCAGGCCGGGCGGAATGATGGCCGCGCTGACCGAACGGCCCGTGATGCGCAGATCATCCACATACCAGCCGTCTGCGTTGACGCCGCCATCGCTGGTGAAACGCAAGCGCACACGCGCGCGCGGCTGGTTATCCAAACCGCGCAAGCGCACCTGGGCCTGCCTGAAATCGGCCTGCGTGCCGGTGTTGGCCGCGATGCGCCGCCAGGTTTGGCCATCGTCGGTGGAAACTTCGATGATGCCGAAATCGAAGCCTTCTTCAATCGCGTAACTTTGGGCGAAGCTCAGCGTCACGTTGTTCAGGCCGGTAAAATCGAATTGCGGCGAGACCAGCGACATGTCCGCGCCGTTGGCGTAATTGCCCGCCGGACTGTCCGTCCACGAACGCGCGGGCGAGGCGGCGCGCGTGTTGATGATGGCCCACGTTCCGCCCGGCAGCCAGCCGGGATTGCCCGCTTCAACGGTGTCGTCAAAGATGACTTTCTCGCGCGCGATGGGAATGCTCAGACGCACTACGGCTGTGCCCGCGCCGGTGTTGGCGTCGTTGTAGGTGACGACGATTTCATCGCCCGCTTCGACCGCGCCCTGCACGATGCCATCGCCGGGCCGGGCGCGTCCGCTGGCGACTTTGAGTTGCGCGTCGAAACTGCCACGGATGTTGCGGTCGGCGGTGAAGACGATGGTTTCGCGGTCGCCGGTGATGGTGGTCGTGACGACAGCGCTGATGGTGGCGGGCGCATTGCTGTCGCCCAGATTGATGCGCAGCGTTTCGCCGGAGAGGTAATTCGGTTTGTCGGTGCGCAAGGAACCGAGCGTCAGGCAATAGGGCGCGCTGGCCAACGCTTCATCAGGCGCGCCGTCGCTGGCGTCCGAAGTGAAAGCGTCAAAGCCCATGCCGCGTTTGGCGAAGGCTTGCCAGATCAAACATTGATTCGCGCCGCCATTGTTGACGCGGTCGGCCAGCAGGATGGCGTTGCGCGCATCCAGAAACGAGGGCGAGCGCGGCGTCAGCTTCAACCCATCCACCACGAGTTGAATGGATTGGCGCTGGCCTTCTTTGAAACCAAGTTGCCGAATCAGCGCGGCGCGCATTTCGAGCAGCGCGTTGCACCAGATTTCGCCGACGTTGTGGACTTCGGTACTCAGCCGAATGTCTTTGAAGGTCAGCGGAAAAACGCTGGGGTTAGTGCTGTACGCATAGCGGCGCACGCCCTTCGGATAGTTGTTGAGCACCCATTGGCCGGACGGATACGCGCCGTCCAGATCATCGCGTTCATCGCGCAGCAGCACCAGGCCGAAATAGTCCGACCAGCCTTCGCCCATCCCGCCGGCCTGCATCCCAGTCAGACCGGTGGAGTTGCTGACCAGCCGTTGGCTCAGGCCGTGCGACAATTCATGGTTGATGATGCCTTGTTCCAGATCGCCATCGCGGTTCGGATTGGTGATGGTGAAGATGTACATCTGCACGCGCCCCGCTGTGCCGTCGGGCGGCGCGGAGAAATTGGCGTTATTGGTGCCGCTGCCGTCCTGCGCATCGGCAAAGATGGCGTCGGCGGCGCGCCCGCCTCGGCCAAAGTTGTCTGTCTGGTAATTGCCGGCGGCTTCGGTGAAACCGTATTGATAGAGAATGTCGTGGTAGCGGTTGACCCAGTAAAACAGATTGACCTGCACCGCTTTCTGATAGTCGGCGTCGGTCGGCTGTTTGGTGAAATCGAGTGGGAAGTTGAAATTGCCATCCGCCGCTTCCAGCCGTGGTAAATCGGCTTGGTTGTTGGCGTCGCGATCAAGATGCGCGTCAACGTTGTTGGTGATGAGGTTATTCGCCGGTTTGCCCGCCCACCAATCGTAGTGCGGATCACTGGCCGGAAAAATCTCCGTGCCGTTGAAGGGCGTCGCGTGGAAGGGCACGTCTTCGCGCGGCGTGGCGGGCGGCGTCGAAGTCGTGTAAGGCAGACTGTAAAACGGCGAATCTTTGGTGAACACCGGGCCGTGCGGTTTCAACGGGTTCTCGTCATAACTGGTGAAATTGTAGCGGAACAGCAGCGTGCCTTTTTCGGCGTCAATCAAGGTCAAATAAACATCCGGCGTCTCCGGCATCCAGAGCGTGAATTGCCACGCCAGCCGCACCTGTTCGTGCGTGAGCGGGAAGTAGACCAACTGCGCTTCGACATCACGGGCGAAACCCAGCGCGCGGTCAAAGGTTTGTTTTTGCGCCGCGCCCTGGGGTTGGACTTTTAAGGACACGGTGTCGCTGAGTTCCACTTCGGCCTCGGCGGCGGCCAGGCGCAAGGCTTCGACGGCGCTCAGATGCGGCTTGCGCGCATTGGCCAGGGTTTCGATATGCGGCAAGGCTTCGCCGCTCAGGGCGACGATTTCGCCGGTTCGCGCGATGTGCAGGGCAAGTTCGCCCTGAAAGACTTCGATGCCGTCGAGTTGCTGTTGCAGCGTCAGGTGCGTCAGCCCGTTGTGTGCATCCTGATAACGGCGCGCGACCTGTAAGGCGGCGACATCGTCGCTATCCAGCCGCAGCAAATCGGCGTTGTCATTCAAAAAGCGGCGCGCAATCGTTTCAGCATCCGCATTGCTCGGGCCGCTGAGCGTGTCTTGAAAGCTCCAGAGGCGGCTGGGCGCCTGGGTGAGCGAACTCCATCTCATTTGCACCGTGGGACGGGCGCGGCGCAGCGCATAAGGCAACTCGCTGCGGCGTAGTTTGGTTTGTGCGTTGGCCCCAGTTGGCGAAGAAGACGCGGCGAAGGGCACGACGATTTCGGCATCGGCGGGGTCTTTGAGCGTGCGTTGCAAACCGGCGCGAATGTCGAAATCGGCTTTGGTTTGCGGCGCGCGGCTGGCGGCGCGCGCGACGGCTTGCAGCCGGTTTAACCAATGGGCGGGCGTCAAAACTACGGAGACGAGAAACAAGCTGGCGGCCACGCCCCAGCCTGATAACCAAAGGTGTTTGCGTGTCATCGGTGGTGCTCCTTCAGTAGGCGGATGCCTCCCCGGACGTGCGAAGCAGGCAGGATTTGCCACAAACGAACGGGGCGGCGCATTTGATCTTCCTACGAGCGCGCAGTGGCGCCCGCGCTAACGGCTCTGTTTGAGAATGACAACTGAAAACGGCAAAAGCTGAACCGGCTGTATTACTATCTGTTTTTTTTGGTTATTACTCGATGCCCTAAAAAAGCGCGCGCATTGTAGCGCAAGCCCGGCAAAACCGGTATAGCTGAACGCGGTTAATTGGCAGCCGGTGCAGAGAAAATCCACCTGCCTTCAACACACGAAAATTGTAGCGAGCAATGGTATTGAATTAAGCCCTACAAACTGCCGTTCAGAGTTCACGCTTCAGCGTGTTGACAAAGTTTAGACACGCTGAAGCGTGAACTCTGAACTTTAATTCAATGCCATTGCCAGTTGGAGTGCGGCGACGAGACCCCGCACTCCAACTGGCATCGGAAGCTGATGCGCGGCGGCCATTCCCTGTAACGATTTCCTTGCATTCCCACTTTCGGATGTGACGTGTAATTTTATTGTTGGTGCAAGGAATGGGGCGGCTTTGGCGGCTTAACGCCAAACGCCGCAGGTCGCGGCCTGAAACGAGCAGGCCCAGAAACGAAGCGCGTCCAACCGGCTTTTTCTCACCCGCGTAAACATATATTCGCCCTGCCCGAACCGCCGCAGGTTGTCCCCTAAGCCATTGTTTCAACCGGTGAGAATTGGCCTGACGTTCACTTGACCTACCTTGCTTGTGCCTACTTCCCAGCGCCGCTGCCGCGCCAGCTTACTCTGCTGTTGGCCTCCTTGGTTGACACACTTGACGCGGGCTGGCGCGAGTCATAAGGAGCTTTAGCAATGCGATCATCCATCATTTTGCTCGAACAGCATTTTAACTATCCCTGGAATTCGACCCGCCGCCGCGCGCATATTGTCATCAGCATCCTGGCGACACTGCTGGCGCTCGCGATGTGGGCAGTTGCTCCCTTTCAAGCCTCGCTGGCAGCGCCGGTCAGCCCAAATCCGGAAGTCGCCGCGACCCTGGCCGCCTTGCAGGAAAATGCCGCCGTGTTTGCACTGGTGCCAAGCGGCAACGATCTCTATGTCGGCGGTTCGTTCACGACGATTGGCGGCCTGAACGCACGGGGCGTGGCGCGCTATAACCTGCAATCGGGCGTCTGGACGGCGCTCGGCGCTGACAATGTCGCGGCGGGCAATGGCGTCAACGGGTTGATCTCGACCATCCTGGTGGTCGGCAACGATGTTTATGTGGGCGGCAGCTTTACCAAGGCTTACAACAATTCATCCTCCGCGTTTATCAGCGCCAATTGCATCGCCAAATGGAACACGGTGAGCAAGACCTGGTCGGCCCTGGGGGCGGACGCCGGCCCTGGCGGCAACGGTTTTGATGGTGACGTAGTGGCGCTGGTCGCGCTCAACGGGTCGGTGTATCTGGGCGGCACCTTTCATAACGCGCATAACGCCAATGGCAATGACGTGGCGGTCAATGGCATCGCGCGTTGGAACAACGGCTGGTTTGCGCTGGGCAAAGGCACCAGCACCGCCAGCAATGCCGGGGTGGTGAATGACCTGGCCGTGATCGGCAATGATTTGTATGTCGGCGGTTCATTCAGCGGCGTGACCAACACCGACAACAGCAAATTGACGGTGGATTGCATCGCGCGCTGGAACACGCTAAGCAGCGCCTGGGCCGTGCTGGGCGCGGGCAATGGCAGCGGCAACAACGGCGTCAGCGGCGATGTCTTCACACTGACGACCAACGGCACGGAGTTGTATGTCGGCGGCGGTTTCTCTTCGGTCAACAACAGCACGGCCAACAAAGTCCCGGCCAATCACCTGGCGCGCTGGAACGGCACAAGCTGGGGCGTGGTGGGCAGCGCCGCGACCGCCAACAGCAACGGCGTGAATGGCAATGTGACGGAGCTTTCTATCAGCAACGGCGTGCTGTATGTCGGCGGCAGTTTTGACAGCACCATCAACAACGGTACGACCAGCAGCGCCAATTGCATTGCGCGCTGGACGGGTTCGGCCTGGGAACGTTTCGGCACGGGCACGGGCACGACCGGCAATGGTGTGGATCAGGACGTGTGGGTCATCGCGCCCATCGGCAACATGATTTATGTCGGTGGGGAATTCACTTCGGCCTATAACAGCAGCGGCAATACGGTGAACGTGACCAAGCTGGCGCGTTGGAATGGCAGTAGTTGGTCAGGCTTGAGCGCGGCGGCGGTCAAAGCCCTGGCGACCGTCTCTGCCGCCAGTTTCAGCGCGGGCGAATTGACCGCCGAAGGCATCGTCGCGGCCTACGGCACAGGGTTGGCCACCACGACGCTGGCGGCGACGACTACGCCGCTGCCGACGACGTTGGCAGGCACCAGCGTCGCCGTGCGCGATAGCGCCGGAGTGACACGTTCGGCTCCGCTCTTTTTCGTCTCGGGCGGACAGATCAACTTCATGATTCCGACGGGCACGGCGGCGGGCGTCGCCAATATCACGGTCACGTCGGGCGACGCTTCGTTGTCGGGCGGCGATGTGACGGTTGCCAACGTCGCGCCAGGCCTGTTCACGATGAATACCAACGGCCAGGGCGTGGTGGCGGCGGTCGCCTTGCGCACCAAGTCGAACGGCGTGCAAACGTATGAGACGGTCGCTGATTTCAATACCAGCACGCAGCGTTGGGTGACCAAACCGATTGATCTAGGCCCAGCCACCGATGTGGTTTATCTGATCGCCTATGGTTCCGGCTTCCGCAATCGGTCGGCGCTGGCCAACGTCAGCACGACCATCGGCGGCACGGCGATGCTCACTGATTTCGCGGGCAAGCAAGGCGGATTGGTGGGCGTAGACCAACTCAACGTCAAACTCGACCGCAGCTTGATCGGGCGCGGCGAACTGGATTTGGTCTTGCGCGTAGACAACAAACCGGCCAACACGGTGAAGGTCAACATCAAATAAGCGCGGTTAAAATTGAAGGTATGAAAGCCAGCCGGGCATCGCTTGGCTGGCTTTTATTGTGCTGGGACGGCACCGCGCGCGTCAGCAAGCGGCGCAGCAAGCATTGTGCTGGGACAGTACCGCGCGCGTCAGCAAGCGGCGCAGCAAGCATTGTGCTGGGACGGTACCGCGCGCGTCAGCAAGCGGCGCAGCAAGCATTGTGCTGGGACGGTACCGCGCGCGTCAGCAAGCGGCGCAGCAAGCATCACCCAGCGGCACAAATGCATCGTCTCCGCTGGCTGACGCGCGCGGTACCGTCCCAGGCCAGCTTTTTACGCCAAAGTGCAAACCGCTCGAATAGCCGGACGTGTGCGCTTGTTTTATACTGCGCGCGATGAAACCGCTATCCACTGACACCCCGCCTGAAATCGAAAAGCTGCTTATCGAGGGCTATCGCCAAATGCCTGAGTGGCGCAAGCTGCATTGCATTGCTGAACTCAATGCCGGTTTGCGAATGATGCAAATGGCGGAAATTCGCCGCCGCCATCCGCAGGCGGATGAACGCGAACTCAAGTTGCGGTTGGCGGCGCGTTGGATCGAGCCGGAGTTGATGCGCCGGGCCTTCGGTTGGGACCCTGAGCGTGAGGGCTATTGATGTTGCCGGACGTGTTACAACTCATTTGCCGCGTGACACAGGTCTTTGAGGCGTTGGGGATCGCCTATTACATCGGCGGGTCGGTGGCGAGCGGGCAATATGGGCTGCCGCGTTCGACGCGCGATGTGGATTTCATTGCCGACCTGCGCGAGAAACAAGTGGCGGCCTTTGTGGTGGCGCTGGAAAATGATTTTTATGTGGACAGCAATGCCGTGCTGCGTGCGGTGCGCGGGCTGGGCAATTTCGACCTCATTCATTTTGAAACGGTTTACAAGGTGGACATCTTTGTCGCGGGCCGCGATGAATGGGCGCAAGCGAAGCTGTCGCGCCGGCAGGCGAAGCGCTTGGCCGCCGAACCGGATGCGCCGCTGGCTTTTGTTTCGAGCGCCGAAGACACAGTGTTGCAAAAGCTGCGTTGGTTTCAAAAAGGCGGCGGCGTTTCAGAACGCCAGTGGGATGACGTACTGGGCGTGTTGAAAGTGCAAGCCGGGGCGTTGGATTACCCCTACCTGCAACGCTGGGCGGCGGAACTGGGCATAGCGGAGTTGTTACAGAACGCAATGGTGGATGCCGGGTTGACGCCTGACACTGCTGCGGAAACACACTGAAACACGATGATGCAAGCAAACAAACTTTCTCTGCTTCTTTGCACGCTGCTGCTGAGTCTCAGCGTCTATTCACAACAGGCCGGGCCGCCGCGCGGCTATACGATCCCGCTGCTTGATCTGGCGGCAGAAACACAGCGGCAGGTCATCGTGGATCGCGAGCCGGGCCAATACCTGGGCCATCCGACGACTGTGCTGCTCGAAGACAAACGCACGATCCTCGCCGTTTACCCCAAAGGCCACGGCAAAGGCGCGATTCAACTCAAACGCAGCCGCGATGGTGGTCTGACGTGGTCGGAGCGCCTGCCGACGCCCAGGAGTTGGGAGACTTCACTCGAAACGCCGACGATTCATCGCGTGGTGGATCGCCAAGGCAAGAAACGCCTGCTTGTCTTTTCGGGCTTATACCCGATTCGGATGTCAGTGTCAGAAGACGATGGCGCGACGTGGAGCGAGTTGAAAGCCATCGGCGATTTTGGCGGCATTGTGGCGATGGGCAGCGTCGAACGCTTGCGCAATGGCGATTATGTGGCGCTCTTTCACGATGACGGGCGCTTCTTTACCAAAGATGGCAAGCGGTCGCCGGTGATGACGCTCTATCAGACCTTTTCCAAAGACGGCGGCTTGACTTGGTCGGCGCCGCAGGAGATTTACAAAAACGATCAGATTCATCTGTGCGAACCCGGTTTGATTCGGTCGCCGAACGGCAGGCAGTGGGCGATGCTGTTGCGCGAAAACCGCCGGTTGCGCAATTCGTATGTGATGTTCAGCGATGACGATTGCCACACCTGGTCGGCCCCGCGCGAATTGCCGGGCGCGTTGACGGGCGACCGGCACACGGGCAAATACGCGCCCGATGGGCGGCTGTTTATCTCGTTCCGCGACACGACGCACGAGAGCCCGACCAAGGGCGATTGGGTCGCCTGGGTGGGCCGTTACGAAGACATTGTCCAAGGCCGCGAAGGACAATACCGCGTGCGTCTGATGCAGAACCACAAGAACGCCTCAGGCTGGAATGCCGACTGCGCGTATCCCGGCGTCGAGGTATTGCCGGGCGGCGTCTTCGTCACGACGACATACGGACATTGGATCGAAGGGCGGTTGCCGTATGTGGTAAGTGTGCGGCTGACGTTGGCGGAACTGGATCGCAAGGCAAAATGAATCCGCCTGCTAAACGAATGTGTAACCGGGAAAGAAATTATTGTACAGCAGGCTGCCAGCCTGCTGAGTTCTTCGCCAGACGTACAATGCGCAAGCCGCAGCAGGCTGGCAGCCTGCTGTACAGTTTTCAAAGGAGCACTGCATGGAATTGAATGAACGCAAGGTGGGCAACATCGTCGTGGTGGATTTGAAAATCGGCGTGCAGCAGCGGGGGCAATATGAACCATTGCAGCAACTGGTGCGCGGGCATCTGGCGGCTGGCCAATCGCGCTTCATCTTGAATCTGGCGGCGTGTGAATGGATAGATAGTTCGGGCTTGGGCGAATTGATCAAACTGTTGGTCGCCGTGATGCGCCAGGGCGGAAATCTGAAATTGGCGGCGGTGCCGCACAAGCTGAAAGGTATCTTGACGGTGACCAATCTGACCCAGGTCTTTGAGATTTACGATAGCGAACCGGCGGCATTGGCAAGCTTTCCGGCCTGAGCCAGCGGCTCAAGCAAGCTGATCAATCAACCCACCCTCAGCACAAACAAGCTGTTTGCAATTTGCGGCCCCGCTCCGTATGATGCGCCTTCGTTTTTGAAGCCTACACTTGCAACGCCCGCGTTCGGCACTCCGCTGCGACCGGCACTGGCAATCAATTATGATCGGAAAAGAGCGACACAATTTGAGTTTGCCTGTACGCATAGCCACCTGTTTGGATGGTTCAGCCCCGTCCGGTCAGTCATCGTATTCCTCGTGGCACTGCTCGTGGTGTCGCTCTTATTGATTGGCAAGCGCGCGCGCCACTCCTCCAATTCGTTTTCTTCATCTATTCACTGTTACAATTCATTTTAGACCCACTTTTAGAAAGGCTGGTTTCATTCCCAATGAAAATCTTGATTAGCGACAATCTAGCAAAGGTCGGCGTCGAATTGCTGCAACAACGCGGCAAGTTCGAGGTGGACTTCAAACCCGGTCTCAAACCCGAAGAACTCAAAGCCGCCATCGGCGATTATGACGGCCTGATCGTGCGCAGCGAATCGAAAGTCACCGCCGACATCATCGCCGCCGCCGACAAGCTCAAGGTCATCGGACGCGCCGGTTCGGGCGTAGACAACATTGACACGCCCGCCGCCACGGCGCGTGGCATCGTCGTGATGAATGCGGCGGCAGGCAACAGCGTCACGACCGCCGAACAAACCATCGCGCTGTTGCTGTCGCTGGCCCGCAAAACGCCGCAAGCGCACGCCAAGCTGAAAAATGGCGTTTGGGACAAGAAGAGTTTCATGGGCACCGAACTGCAAGGCAAAACCCTCGGCGTCATCGGCCTGGGCAACATCGGCAAAATCGTGGCTTCGCGTGCGCAAGGCCTGGCGATGAAAGTCATTGCTTACGATCCCTTCATCACCAAAGAAGCCGCCGCCAAAGCGGGCATCGAAGTCGGCTCGCTTCACGATGTATTCACGCGCGCGGATTTCGTCACCGTACACACGCCGCTCACCGACGAGACACGCGGCATCGTGGGCACGGCGGCGTTTGAAAAGATGAAGAAGGGCGTGCGCATCATCAATTGCGCGCGTGGCGGGCTGGTGGACGAGACGGCGCTTTACAACGCGATCAAGTCGGGCAAAGTCGCGGGCGCGGCGCTCGACGTTTTCGTCAAAGAACCCGTGCCGACCGATCACCCCTTGCTCACGCTGGATGAAGTCATCGTCACTCCGCATCTGGGCGCTTCCACCAACGAAGCCCAGGACTCGGTGGCTGTCATCATCGCCGAACAAGTGGCGAATTACCTGGAAACCGGCGCGATTGCGGGCGCGGTCAACGTCTCTGCCGTCAGCGCCGAGGCCTTGAAAGTCGTTGGCCCCTACCTGACGCTGGGCGAAAAGCTCGGCGGCTTCCAAGCGCAATACTTCGACAAACCGGTGAGCGAGGTTCAAATCAATTATAGCGGCGAAGTCGCTGACCTGGATGTCAAACCGATCACCCAAGCGATCCTGACGGGCTTGCTCGCGCCCTTCAGCGCCCGCGTCAATCAGGTCAACGCCTCGGTCATCGCCGAAGAGCGCGGCTTGCGTGTGACCGAAGCCAAAGCGCGCGCGCCGCAGGATTACGCCGCCCTGATCGAAGTCATCGTCAAAGGCGAAGACGCCCAGGCCAGCGTGGCCGGTACGCTCTTTGGACGCGACGATCTGCGCATCGTCGCGATTGACGATTACCGCGTCGAAGCCCTGCCCAAAGGCAATCTGCTGCTGATTCGCAACGACGACAAACCCGGCGTTGTCGGGCGCGTCGGCACCTTCCTGGGCGAACATTTCATCAACATCGCGCAGTTGAATTTGAGCCGCAATCGTGCAGGCGGCACGGCGATGTCGGTGTATCAAGTGGACGAGGCATTGCGCGGTTCGACGTTGCAAGAGTTGGCGCAAGTGCCGTTGGTGTTGTCAGTGAAGCAGATCAATCTTTAGTGAAAAAGATGCTAGATGCTGGATGCTAGCGACAATGACGCGCAGCCTCCAGCCCCCAGCATCTAGCATCCAGCATCTAGCATCTTTTCTTATGCTGGCAAAACGTATCATCCCCTGTCTCGACGTTGACCGTGGCCGCGTGGTCAAAGGCATTAGCTTCGTCAACTTGATTGACGCGGGCGATCCCGTCGAACAGGGCGCACGCTATGACCGCGAAGGCGCGGACGAGTTGGTCTTTTTGGACATTACGGCTTCTTCTGACCGGCGCAATACCGTAGTTAAAATGGTGCGCCACGTCGCGGACAGCGTCTTTATCCCGTTCACCGTCGGCGGTGGCATTCGCACGGCTGAAGATGTGCACGCGATGTTGAAAGCTGGGGCCGACAAGGTTTCGGTCAACACGGCAGCGGTGAAGAATCCGCAACTGATTCGCGAAGGTGCTGAACGTTTCGGTGCGCAATGCATGGTTGTGGCGGTGGATGCCAAGCGGCGTGCACGGGCGGACGAAAGCGTGCCGTTAAGCTGGGAAGTTTACTTGCACGGCGGGCGCACAAAGACTGGCAAAGACGTGATTGAATGGGTGCAGCAGGCGGCGGAGTTGGGCGCGGGCGAGATTCTATTGACCAGCATGGATTGCGATGGGCAGCGCGATGGCTATGATCTGGAGTTGACCCGCGCGGTGGCCGAGGCGGTCAACATCCCGGTCATTGCTTCGGGCGGCGCGGGCGCGTTGCAGCATCTGTATGAAGCCTTCACCATCGGCAAAGCGAGTGCGGTGCTGGCGGCTTCGATCTTCCACTTCGGTGAGTTTACGATTGGCGCGGCCAAGGCGTATTTGCGCGAACGCGGCATTTTGTTGCGTTGAGTTTGGTTATGCAGCGGGGCGGTACCGCGGGCGTCGGCAAGCGGAGGCTCTGCCCTTGCACTATTCCGCTAGACTTGACGCACCGCTTGCTGACGCGCGCGGTACCGTCCCGGTGTTGTGCCCCCGCTTTTTGTAGGAGTTCATGAATGACATATTTCTTGGTCAAAGCCGGTTGCCGAATGACGCTGCTGGGCATGCTGTGTTGCTTGTCATTGAGCACATTGACAACGGCACAACCACCAGCGCAAAAGGCCGCGAAAGCGTCCGTGCTTTCAGGCGTGCGCAGCGAGGAGATCAAATTCGACAGCGCGGGCGTAGCGTTGGCGGGCACCTTGTTGTTGCCGGAAACCGAAGCGGGCAAACGCGCGCCAGTCGTGTTGTTGCTGTCCAGTTATGGCGAGACGACGCGCGACGGGTTCAAATTCGGCAATGTCGCCCAGCCGGTTTATCGTGAACTGGCTGAGCATCTGGCGGGCCAGGGCTTTGGCGTGTTGCGCTATGACAAACGCTGCGCGGGCGCGAGCGGGTGCAAACCGAAAATGCTCTTTGATGACTTGGTGGATGACGCGCGCGAGGCCGTGACGTACTTGCGCAAGCGGCCTGAATTCGAGCCGACCAAGGTCTTCATCTTCGGTCACGGCGAAGGCGGCTTTATCGGTTCGGTGCTGGGTACCAACGATGACAAATTGGCTGGGATCATTTTGGCGGCTTCGCCGGGGCGCACTTGGAACAAATTGCTGCGCGACCAATTTCAGCAGCAGTTAAAAGAAGCCGGGAAACCGGCGGCGGAAATCGCCGCCTTCATTGCCAAATTTGACGGCCTGGTGCGCTTGATGGGATCGGCGGGCGGCGAAGAGTTGAGCAAAGGCTTCGACCCGCAACAGCCGCAAGAGGCCGCCGTGCTCAAACTGGTCGGCCATCCGGAATTTGCCATCCCGCTTTTCATCAACGATCCCTTGCAGGTCGCCAACGGCGTCAAAGCGCCGCTGCTGATTTTGCAAGGCGGCAAGGATTTGATGGTGAGCGTGAAAGATGCGCAGTTCTTGAATGAAGCCATGACCCGCGCCCATCACCGTGACACTACGCTGCAACTGTTCCCGGACGTTGATCACTTGCTGAAAACCAACCAAGGGTCGGCGACGAGTGCTGCCAACAGCGATGCCGCCCGCCCGCTGGATGCGGCGTTGCTCACCACGCTGACCCAATGGTTGCAAAAACGGGCGCAATGATGTTTAGAGCGGTTTGCAGTTGCGGTTACGGGAGTCAGTTGACGCTGGGACAGTACCGCGCGCGTGAGCAAGCGGAGCTTTGGCAGTTCAGCTAAGGGGGCAAGCTGGGCGCGCGGTACTGTCCCGCTGCGTGGTTTTCCCGTACCCCGTGGTGAAACCGATCTAGTACTCCATCAAGCTGAAAATGAGGGATGTAGGGCGGGATTTAATCCCGCCCTACATCCCGGATGCGCTCTCAGCATCCATCACTTACAGCTTGATGGAGTACTAGGTGCAAAGGCGGCTCAAGATGTACGAAGCGCAAATTCAAAAACTGAAGTTTGATGAACAGGGCTTGATCCCGGCTATTGTGCAGGACGACGGCAGCAACGAAGTGCTGATGATGGCCTGGATGAACGCCAAGAGTCTGGCGCGCACGCTGGCGACGGGCGAGACCTGGTTTTGGAGCCGTTCGCGCCAACAGTTGTGGCATAAAGGCATGACTTCGGGACATACGCAGCGCGTCGCCAGTGTGCATTACGATTGCGATGCCGACACTTTGCTGGTGCGCGTTGTGCCCAAAGGCCCCGCCTGTCACACCGGCGCCCGCAGTTGTTTCTATAGGAGTTTGACGGCAAAGGACAATGAGTGACGAAATACTGATCGTGGAAAGCAGCATCGAGATCGAACAGGCGCAAATCGGTCTGGTCAACGTGGCCGCCATGAACCTGGGCATCTTGCTGCAAGACCTTTATCAACTGATTCTCGACCGCAAAGAACAACGGCCGGAAGGTTCGTATACGACCTATCTGTTCAACAGCGGCCTCGACAAGATTCTCAAAAAAGTCGGCGAAGAATCCGCCGAGACGATCATTGCCGCCAAGAACGGCAGCAGCGACGAGGCACGCAAGCTGCTGGCCGGTGAAATCAGCGATTTGCTCTATCACCTGTTGGTGCTGATGGTCGAACGCAACGTGAGTTTGCAAGACATCCTGACCGAGTTGAATCACCGCGCGGGCAAAGCGGCGAACCAAAAATACAGCAAGCAAGGATGAGCGCGTAACGATGATCGAGCGACTTGACCATATCGCGCTGATGGCAACGGACATCGAGCGCACTGCACAGTTTTATTGCGACTGGGCCGGGATGGAAATCATTCATGACCGCCGTGACCCGGGCCACACGCACCGCGTCATCTGGGTGCGGCGCAAAGCTGATCCGGCAGGTTTGATCATTGTCTTGATTGAAAACGAGCGCACGTATCCACACGGCCGGATGGATCATTTCGGCTTCCACATCTCGTCGCGCGCCGCAGTGGATGCGCTGGCCGAACGCGCCCGCGCCGCTGGCATTTTGGTAGATGCGCCACAATACGCCGGGCCGGTCGTCGGCTATTACTGCATGATCAAAGACCCGGACGGCAACCTGATTGAATTTTCGTGCGACCAGTTGAAGGTTTAATGCTGCCCGGCTGTTCGACAAGCTGCCAGCTTGTCGGCGGCTTGGCAGTAAAACCCAATGTTCGCCAGCCTAGACTTCGACAAGCTGGCAGCTTGTCGAACAATCGTTTGACCACTGCTTTATGTCGCCAGCAACCTACGAAGAATTCCTGCAACTCGCCGCGCAAGGCACCGTCGTGCCGTTGGTCAAAACGGTGATGGCCGATTTGCTGACGCCGGTGTCGGCTTACTTACGCATCGAACGCCAAGCGCCGCACGCCTTCCTGCTCGAATCCATTGAGGGCGGCGAGAAGATCGCGCGTTATTCCTTTCTAGGTTGCAGGCCGCATACCATCGTCAGAGCGCGCGGGTCTGCGGTCACAATTGAAAAGGCGGATGGCAGCAGCGAAACGATCAACGCGCCGATGCTGGAAGTTTTGCGCGGATTGATGCAGCCGCATCGCCCGGTCAAGCTGCCCGGCTTGCCGCCGTTTTCGGCTGGCGCAGTGGGCTATTTCGGTTACGACGCGGTGCGCTGGTTCGAGCGCTTGCCCAATCAGGCCAAAGACGATTTGCAGATGGACACGGCCTGCGTGATGTTCTTTGCCAGCCTGCTGGCCTTCGATCACGTCAAGCACCAGATTCAAATCATCGCCAACGTGTTTACCGAAGGCGAAACCGACGGCGAACGCTTGCGCGAAAAATACATCGCCGCCTGCACCGAACTGGCGCGTTTGGAAGCCTCGCTGGCCGCGCCCGCTGAATTGCCGCCCTCGGCGCGCCGGGCGGAACCCCTGCAAATCCGCTCGAACATGACCAAAGAGTATTACGTGTCATGCATCGAGCGGATCAAAGAGTACATCCGCGCGGGTGACGCCTTTCAGGTGGTGTTTGCGCAGCGCTTCGAGACCGATTTGAAATCGCATCCGTTCCAGGTCTATCGCGCGCTGCGTGTGGTCAATCCGTCGCCGTACATGTTTTATTTGAAACTGGGGCAAGACGAGACGCTGCTGGGCGCTTCGCCGGAAATGCTGGTACGCTCGGTCAATCATCAACTCGAATACCGCCCCATCGCGGGCACCAACCGGCGCGGCGCGACGGAAGCCGAAGACCATGAACTTGAACAGCATTTGGTGCATGACGAAAAAGAACGCGCTGAACACGTGATGCTGGTGGATTTGGGCCGCAACGATTTGGGCCGCGTGGCGGAATACGGTTCGGTGCGCGTGGACGGGCTGATGTTCGTCGAACGTTTTTCGCACGTGATGCATTTGGTTTCGTCGTTGAAAGCCACGCTGCAGCCCGAGTTGGATTGCTTCGACGCGCTGGCCGCGACCTTTCCGGCGGGTACGCTCTCAGGCGCGCCGAAAGTGCGCGCGATGGAAATCATTGATGAGCTGGAACCGACGCGGCGCGGGGCCTATGCCGGGTCGGTGTTATATTTCGATTACTCCGGCAACCTGGATTCCTGCATTGTACTGCGCACGCTGTATGTGAAAGGGCAGCACGCCTATGTGCAGGCGGGCGGCGGCATCGTGGCCGATTCGGCGCCGGAAAGTGAGTTTCAAGAGACACTCAACAAATCGCGCGCCTTGGTGCGCGCGATTGAAATCGCGGAGAAAGAGCTATGAAGAGATTGCGGATTGCGGATTGCGGATTGCGGATTGGGTTGCTGAGTTTCTGCCTGTTGTTCTGTTGCGACGTGTTGGCACAGACGATTCCGCCCGCGCGCAAGAAGAATGCGCCGAAGCCGGAAGCCGAAGCGCCGCCCGTTTCGCTGGAAGAAGCCGCCAAGCTGGATGCTGTTATTACGACTGAGTTGGGCGTGATTCGTTTCGAGTTCTTCCCGACCAAAGCGCCGAAACACGTGCAGGCCTTTATCAAAAACGCGCGCGCCGGTTTTTATGACGGCTCGGCCTTTCATCGCGCCATCAGTCGCGGCGTCGTTCAAGGCGGCGACCCGTTGCTGAAAGATGCCAAAACACCACGTGCGCGCTGGGGCACGGGCGCATTGAATCAACTGCCGGATGAGTTCAGCGAAGTCAGCCATCTGAGCGGCATCGTCTCGACCGTGCGCCTGCCCGGCAAAGCCAACAGCGGCGGCGCGCAGTTTTTCATCTGCGTTTCAGATCAAACGCAACTCAACGGCGAGTATTCCGCTTTCGGCCAAGTGACCGAAGGCATGGACGTCGCCACGAAAATCTCGCTGGGTGCGGCGGATGCCGAACAGAAGCTGACCACGCCAATCAAGATCATCAGCATCAAGATCGAACCCAAACGCGAAGAGCCGTTCAAGGATGCCAGCGTGAACGATATGCGCCGGGAAGTTTTGCTGATGACTTCGCTCGGCCCGATCACCATTGCGCTTGATCCCGAACTCGCGCCGGAACACGTGCGCAACTTTTTGAAGCTGGTGCAGAGCGGCTGGTACGATCACACCTCGTTCCACCGCATCGTTTCGGGCTTTGTCGTGCAAGGCGGCATGGGCGCGACGCGCAACGTCAACGGCCAGCCGCAGAGCCATTACGCCGATCAGTGGGTGCACAATCTCAAAGGCGAATTCAGCCCGGTGCGCAAACACATTCGCGGCGTGCTCTCGATGGCGCGCACGGACGATCCCAATTCGGCCAACACCTCATTCTTTCTGATGCTGGCGCCAGCGAGTCACTTGGATGGCAAATACACGATCTTCGGCAAGATGGTGGACGGCTTCGACACGCTGGACAAGATCGAAAAAGTGTTGCGGCGCGAGGACGGGCAAACGCCGGTGGAGCGGATTGAATTGATTGAGGCGACGATTAAACCGTAGCAGTTGAGCAAGCTGATGATTCTCGTCATAGACAACTACGATTCTTTCACCTACAACCTCGTGCAACATCTGGGCGAGTTGGGCGGGCACCTGCACGTCGCGCGCAATGACCAGATCACCATTGCCGAGATTGAACGCCTCGCGCCTGAACGCATCGTTATTTCGCCCGGCCCCTGCACGCCCAATGAAGCAGGTATCTCGCTCGCCATCTTTGAACACTTCGCGGGTAAGCTGCCTTTACTGGGCGTTTGTCTGGGCCATCAGGCGCTGGGGCAGGCGTTTGGCGGCAAGGTGATTCGCGCGCCGTACTTAATGCACGGCAAGACCAGCCAGATTTTGCACGATGGCAAGGGGCTGTTTGCAGGGCTGGACAATCCGTTCACTGCCACGCGCTACCACTCATTGATTGTCGAACGCGAGAGCCTGCCGCCCGTGTTGGAAATAACGGCGACGACTTCGGATGGCCTGATTATGGGCTTGCGGCATCGCGAATTCGTTTGCGAGGGGGTGCAGTTTCATCCCGAATCCATCATGACTGTGGCGGGCAAACGGCTGCTGCAAAACTTTCTCAAGCTGCCGGCGCATTCCTGATTCAACCATGCTCCAACCGCTGCTCAACAAATTGATGACGGGGGCCGACCTCGCCCAAACCGAAGCGGCGCAGCTGCTGGACGCGCTCTTGGCTGATGACGTCACCGACGCGCAAATCGCGGCGGCGCTGATTGCCCTGGCGCTCAAGGGAGAAACGGCGGAAGAGTTGGCGGGCTTTGCCACGACCATGCGCGGGCGCGCCGCGCGCATCGTTGCGCCACACGCAAAATTCATTGATACCTGTGGCACGGGCGGCAGTCCGGCGAAGACTTTCAACGTTTCGACGGCGGCGGCCTTTGTCGTGGCGGCGGCAGGCTTGCCCGTTGCCAAACACGGCAACGTCGGCGTGACTTCCAAAGCGGGCAGCGCCGATGTCTTGCGCGCCTTGGGCGTGCGCGTAGACTTGCCGCCCGCCCGCGTCGGCGAAATCTTTGCCGAGATTGGGCTGTGTTTTATGTTCGCGCCCTTGCATCACGCGGCGACGAAGCGTGTGGCAATAGTGCGGCGCGAATTGGGTGTGCGCACGATTTTCAATTTGCTGGGGCCGCTGACCAATCCGGCGGGCGCGCCCTTCCAAGTCATCGGTGTATCGAATGCTGCCGCCGTTTCAAAGGTCGCGCACGCCTTGGCGCATCTCGGCACGCAACGCGCCTGGGTCGTGCGTGGCGAAGACGGCCTGGATGAAATCACGCTGGCGGGCCGCACGCTGGTTTACGAAGTTGCGCCCGCTGGCGTCGAGCAACTCGACATCACGCCGGGCCATTTCGACGTGCCGCGCCATTCGCTGGAAACCTTGCGCGGTGAATCCGCCGCCGCGAACGCCGCCACGATCCGCGCCATCTTGCAGGGCGAACTGACGGGCGCGGCGCGCGATCTGGTATTGATCAATGCGGCGGCCAATTTATACGTGGCTGAACTGTGCGACAGCTTGCAAGCGGCGTTTGAATTGGCGCGGGAAACGGTTGAATCCGGCGCGGCGTTGGCGAAGCTGGAAGCGTTGCGAGAGGTGAGTCAGTAATGAGCGATATTCTCGAAAAAATCGTCGCCCGCAAACGTGAGCGCCTCGCTGCCAGTCAAGCCGCGTTGCCGTTTAGCGAATTGCGCACGTTGGTCGCGCCCCAACCCGGCGAGCGTTTCATCCGCGCCTTGCAAGGTGATGACATCAACATCATTGCCGAAATCAAACGCCGCTCGCCTTCCAAAGGTGTCATTCGCGAGAACTTCGACCCGGTGAGCATTGCCCGCAACTACACGGCCAACGGCGCGGCGGCGCTTTCGGTGCTGACTGAAGAAGACTTCTTCGACGGTTCGCTCGACTATCTGCGTGGGGTGCGCGCAGTGACGCCGCTGCCGCTGTTGCGCAAGGATTTCATCTTCGATGAATATCAGCTTTGGGAAGCCGCGCACGCCGGGGCCACTTGCATCCTGTTGATCGCGGCCATGCTGGAACCGGCGCAGTTCAACGATCTGCTGCAAACGGCCTATGGCTTGGGCCTGGATGTGCTGGTCGAAGTCCATGACCGGGCGGAGTTGGAAAAGGTTTTACCCTATGACGTGCGCTTGCTGGGCATCAACAATCGCAATCTGCGCACCTTCCACACGACGCTCGACACTTCGTTGCAGTTGGCGGCGGATTTGCCGCAGTCGCTGACGCTGGTTAGCGAGAGCGGGTTGCGCACGCGCGCCGACTTGGACTTATTACGTGGCGCAGGCTTTCACGCCTTTTTGATTGGCGAAGAATTGATGCGCGCGGCGGATGAAGGCGCAGCGTTACGCAGCCTGCTTGAGGCGCAGTGAGTATGCAGAAGGTAAAGCTCAAAGTTTGTGGTATCACTTCGTTGCCTGATGCGTTGGCGGCGGTGGAAGCCGGGGCCGCATACCTGGGCTTTAACTTTTACCAGCCCAGCCCGCGATACCTCGAACCGGCGGCGGCCTGGACGATCATTGCGCAATTGCCGCCGGGCGTGATCGGCGTCGGCGTGTTCGTGAACGAACTGGAGCCTGACAGCGTGCTTGAATTGATGGAACGCAGCGGCGTGCGGTATGCCCAATTGCACGGCGATGAAGATGCGGAGTATTGCGCCGAAGTGGGCGCGGCGCGCGTGATCAAAGCGTTGCGGGTGGGCGCAGACTTTGTCGTCCACGACGTGCTGGAATATCCGGCGTCAGCGATCTTGCTCGATGCCTACGACAAGAATCTGTACGGCGGCACGGGCAAAACGGCGAACTGGGAACTGGCGCAGAAGGCGGCGCGCCTGACGACAGTTTTCCTCGCGGGCGGCTTGTCGCCGGACAATGTTGCCGAAGCTGTGCGCACCGTTCATCCTTTTGCGGTGGACGTGAATAGCGGCGTCGAGAGTGCGCCGGGCCGCAAAGATGCGGACAAGCTGAAATTACTAAGACAAGCACTTGATTCGATCCAATGAATAACACGATGGATTTTTCTGTTTACCCGGATGCGGGCGGGCACTTCGGCCTCTACGGCGGCAGCTTCGTGCCCGAAACGCTGATGCATCCGCTCGAAGAGTTGAAGACGGCCTATGCCGTCGCGCGCGACGACGCGGCGTTCCAGGCCGAATTCCACGCGCTGTTGCGCGATTATGTGGGCCGTCCGACGCCGCTTACTTTCGCCGATCGGCTGACCAATCAACTGGGCGGCGCACGGATTTTTCTGAAGCGCGAAGACCTCAACCACACGGGCGCACACAAGATCAACAACGCTGTCGGGCAAATTCTGCTGGCCAAACGCATGGGCAAGACGCGCATCATTGCCGAAACGGGCGCGGGCCAGCACGGCGTGGCGACAGCGACCGTGTGCGCGTTGATGGGTTTGCAGTGCGTCGTTTATATGGGCACCGAAGACATGCGGCGGCAGGCGTTGAACGTCTTTCGCATGCGCCTGTTGGGCGCCGAAGTCGTCGGTGTGGAATCGGGCAGCAAGACGTTGAAAGACGCTATCAACGAAGCCTTGCGCGATTGGGTGACCAACGTCGGCGACACGCATTACCTGCTCGGCTCGGTGCTGGGGCCGCATCCGTACCCGATGCTGGTGCGCGATTTTCAAAGCGTGATTGGCAAAGAAGCGCGCGCCCAGATGCTGGAACGCGAGGGCCGCCTGCCCGATTACCTGGTGGCCTGCGTCGGTGGAGGCAGCAACGCGATGGGCTTGTTTCATGCCTTTCTGAACGATGCCGACGTGAAAATGATTGGCGTTGAAGCGGGTGGACGTGGCCTTTCATTGGGCGAACACGCGGCGCGCTTTTTGACCGAAGGCGGCGGGCGCGTCGGAGTGTTGCAAGGCACGCGCAGCTATGTGTTGCAGGATGAGCGCGGGCAGATTTCGCTGACGCATTCGGTTTCGGCGGGGCTGGATTACGCCAGCGTGGGGCCGGAACACGCGCTGTTGCACGATCTGGGCCGCGCGGAATATCACTACGCCAGCGATGAAGAAGCACTAGCAGCGTTTCAAATGCTGGCGCGGCTGGAAGGCATCATCCCGGCGTTGGAGTCTTCGCACGCGATTGCTGAAGTGGTGAAACTCGCGCCGCGGTTACCGAAAGACGAAATCATTCTGGTCAATCTCTCTGGCCGTGGCGACAAGGACGTCAACACAGTGATGGAGCAGATTGCGTTGTGAATTTGAAATTAGAGCGGTTTGCAATTTGCGCCAGGACAGTACCGCGCGCGTCAGCAAGCGGAGACAGCACGTTTGTGCCGCTGGGCATACTTGCTGACGCGCGCGGTACTGTCCCAAGCCGCGCTTTTCCCGTACATCGAAGTGCAAACCGCTCTAAGTGAACAACGAGAGGAAAACTATGCAGCAAAACTATCGCGGAATGTTTTTGGCAGTCGCAATGCTGGCGGCAGGGTTACAGCAGAGCGCTGTCGCACAAACGCAAAAGAATACGCCAGCAGGTAAACCGCAGCGCATCGTCATCAAACCCGATGGCTTGCCCAAACCCTTTGCGACTGAATCCGTGCGCAATTCGCCTAAGGTCGTCAAGGCTCCGGCGGGCGCGACCTTGAGCGTGCCTGCCGGGTTTGATGTCAGTGTCTATGCCGATGGCGATTTCAAAGCGCCGCGTTATCTGATCGAAGGCCCGAACGGCGACGTCTTTGTTTCCGATTCGTATGGCGATGTGGTGTACCTGCTGCGCGATGCGAACAAGGACGGCAAGATTGACAATGCGACCGAACGCTTCACCTTTGCCACCGGCTTGAAACGGCCCTTCGGCATGGCGATTCAAAAGGTCGGCGCGCAGAACTATTTTTATGTCGGCAACACCGATTCCATCGTGCGGTTCAAATACGAAATCGGCGCGACCAAGGTCGAAGGCACCGCCGAAAAGTTAATTGACCTGCCGACCGGCGGCCACTGGACGCGCACGATTCTGTTCAGCAAAGACGGCAAGAAGATGTACATCGCGGTCGGTTCGGGCAGCAATGTCAATGCGGGCGAACCGGAAATTCGCGCGGCGATCAACGAATACAACCCCGACGGCAGCGGCCATCGCATCTTTGCGGCGGGCATTCGCAACCCGGTCGGCTTGGCCTGGAACCCCTTCAGCAAAGCGGCCAACGGCGAGTTGTGGACGGCGGTCAACGAACGCGATTTGTTGGGCGATGATCTGGTGCCTGAATACGCGACCTCGGTCAAAGACGGTGCGTTCTATGGCTGGCCGTATGCGTACATGGGTCAGAACGAAGACCCGCGGCGCAAGGGCGAGAATCCAGCCTTGGTCGCCAAGACGATTGTTCCCGACGTCTTGATCGAACCGCACGCGGCGGCGCTGGGCATTATCTTTTACACCGGCAAGATGTTTCCGAAAGAGTATCAGGGCGATGCCTTCGTCGCGTTGCACGGTTCGTGGAATCGCAAAGAGCGCTCGGGTTACAAAATCATTCGCATCCCGTTCGAGAAAGGCAAACCCGAAGGCGGCTACGAAAACTTCCTGACCGGCTGGGTACCCGACAAGATGGGATTGGAAGTGTGGGGCCGCCCGGTGGCCCTGGTGATGTTGCGCGATGGTTCGTTGCTGGTGTCGGATGACGGCGGCAACAAGGTGTGGCGTGTGACCTATGGCGGAAAGAAGTAAGCCAGAAGATGCCAGATGCTGGATGTTAGATGCTGGGTTCAATTCCAGTCCCGCACTAACCTCCAGCATCCAGCATCCAGCATCCAGCATCCAGCATCTATTCCAATGACCAGAATTTCAGCCAAGTGGCAACAACTCAAAGCAGAAGGGCGCAAGGCCTTCATCCCTTACATCACGGCGGGCGATCCCGATTTGGCGACGACCGAAGCGTTGTTGCTGGCGTTGGCCGACGCGGGCGCGGACATCATCGAATTGGGTGTGCCGTTTTCCGACCCGATGGCGGATGGGCCGGTGATTCAACGCGCTTCAGAACGCGCCTTACTGAAGTCGCTTGGAGTCGCCGACATCCTGCCAATGGTCGAACGGGTGCGGCAACACAGCCAGGTGCCGCTCATGCTGTTCACCTACTTCAATCCGCTGCTGCAATTCACCCGCGAGGGCTTGGGCGCGAAGCTCAAAGCGGCGGGCCTTGACGGCGTCTTGATCACCGACCTGATTCCCGAAGAAGCCGACGCCTTTGTCGCCGAGATGCGCGGTGCTGACATTGACACGATCTTTCTAGCCGCGCCGACTTCGCCGGATGAACGGTTGAAACTGATTGCGCAGTATTCCAGCGGTTTTGTTTACGTCGTCGCGCGCACGGGCGTGACGGGGATGCGCGAGAGCGTGGCGACCGAAGCCCACTCGCTGGTCGAACGCGTGCGGCAATATACGCCGTTGCCCGTTGCGGTAGGCTTTGGCATCTCGAAACCGGAGCACGTGCGGGACGTGTGGCGTTATGCCGATGGCGCGGTGGTGGGGACGCGGCTGGTGTTGGAGATTGAAAACAATCTGGGCGCGCCGGATTTAGTTGAACGGGTAACACAACTTGTGCGCGAGTTGCGCCAAGCCTATTAAACCCGGTAACACAAGCCAGTAAAAGGAGGACAGCAATGTCACAAAATCTTGCTTATGTATATTCTGCGCGGATGACGCCGGAAGAGTATTTGGTGTTTGAGCGCGCGGCTGAATTACGTCACGAATATGCGGACGGGATACTGTATGAAATGAATGGCGCGTCGCGCCAGCACGTGCGCATCGTGATGAATGTAAGCAGCGGACTGCTGGTGCAATTGCGTGGTAAGACTTGTGAGCCATACGCCAATGACATGCGTGTGTGGGTGCCGCGTCGGCGCACCTATAACTATCCTGACATCGCGGTAGTCTGTGGCGAAGCAAAATTTCTGGATGAGGAATTCGATACCCTGCTCAATCCCGTGCTGGTTATCGAAGTGTTGTCGCCTTCAACCGAAAGGCGCGACCGGGCGGCAAAATTCCGTGATTACCGCACGCTCGACTCCTTTGCCGAATACGTGCTGATTGCGCAAGACAAGCAGGAGATTGATCACTATGTAAAACGCGCCGGCCTTTGGACGATTCTGGAAGTCGGTGACGTGCTTGAATTGCAGAGCGTCCAGGTTAAGTTACCGCTCGCTGAGATATACGCGCGCGTAGAATTTGAGACGACCCAAGCGCCGGACGCGCGCGCCGCAGCGTTGCAGCCGGATGTGAAAACCAATGAATGAAGCGAAAACCAGCGAAAAGACAATGGATGATTGGCGTTGCCGGATTGACGAAATTGATCTGCACTTGGTCAAGCTCTTCAACGAGCGCACGCAATGCGCCATCGAAATCGGCCACATCAAAAAGCGGCTCGGCCTGGAAATCTATTCGCCGACGCGCGAGGCGCAGGTCATCGCCAACGTGACCAACGCCAACCACGGCCCACTGGATGGCGAAGCGATTCGCCGCTTGTTTGAACGCGTGATTGACGAAGCGCGCCGCATTGAACGCGTCCATGCAGACAATGGGACCGATGGCGGCAAACCGAAAGAAACTGATCCGTTGGCACTGATCGAGGAACTGAGCGAGAAAGAGTGAAATTATGATTGTTGTCATGCAGGAAAACGCCACCGAAGACCAGATCACGAATGTCGTGGATCGGCTGGTGAGTCTGGGTTTCGACATTCACCGTTCGACCGGCGAACGCTACACGTTGCTGGGTGCGGTGGGGGCGCAAATCGCCGATCAGCGCGATCTGGAATTGCTGGACGGCGTGCGCGAAGTCGTGCGCATCAGTGCGCCTTACAAACTGGCCTCGCGCGCTTTCAGGCCCGAAGGCACCAAGATCAAGATCAAAGACGTCGTCATTGGCGGCGAACAAGTCATCATGATGGCCGGGCCGTGCACGCTGGAAAATCGCGAACAAATCGAAGCTGTCGCGGCCTCCGTGGCTTCGCAAGGGGTTCAAGTGATGCGCGGCGGCGCTTTCAAGCCGCGCACCTCGCCGTATAGCTTTCAGGGTCTGGGCGAACCTGGGTTGAAGATGATGCGCGAAGTGGCCGATAAACACGGGCTGCTGACCGTGTCGGAGATTATGGAATCACCACAGATTCCGATGTTCATCAAATACGTAGACATCCTGCAAATCGGCGCGCGCAACATGCAAAATTTCAATCTGCTGAAAGACCTGTCCAAGCTGAACAAGCCGATTCTGCTCAAACGTGGCCCGGCGGCGACGATTGAAGAGACGCTGCTTTCTGCCGAATACCTCATGTCCGGCGGCAACCACGAAGTCATCATCTGCGAACGCGGCATCAAGACCTTTGAGACGTACACGCGCAACACGCTCGACATCTCGGCGATCCCGGTCATCAAGAAACTCTCGCATTTGCCCGTCGTGGTTGATCCTTCGCACGGCACGGGCCGCCGTGACAAGGTGCCGCCGATGGCGCGCGCGGCGGTGGCGGCAGGCGCGGACGGCTTGTTGATCGAAGTGCATAACGAACCAGAGCGCGCGCTGTGCGATGGCGCGCAGTCGTTGTTGCCGGAACAGTTTGAAAAGCTGATGGTGCAGTTACGGATGATTGCGCCGGCGGTTGAGCGGAAAATGTAAAGAACAGTGGCGGGTTGTATAGACTTCAAGAAAAAGAATTGCCGTAGCAAGCTCCAACGGAGCATCAGCCAACAGCCTGGGGTGCACAGCCCCAGGAAACACATTGAGTCGTTGTGCGAAGCCCTGAAAGGGCGGCAGCCATCGGCTTGGCTGTCGCCCTTTCAGGGTTTCGCACAACCATTTGCACGTTCCCCCAGGGCTTCACCCTGGGCTGTTGGCTGGTCGTCCCTTTGGGACTTTTCGGAAATTCTTTTTCTTAAAAACTATAGAAATAATTAGGCAGTCTTACGACCTGAATCTCCGGAGGTTACTCGCGTGGATGAGTTAACTGGAAATCTTGGACGCGTGCTTGCTGCGATGCTGTTGCTGGTATTCGCCGGAATTGGCGTCGCCCATGTTCTGAACCCCGACCGGTTTATCGCGCGATCTGGGGTACGAAAGGGTGGCGAATTGCTGACAGCGTGGAATCGGCTCGGGTTTCGCATCTTTGGAGCGTTCTTCACAGGTGGGGCCCTATATATGCTTTACCATGTCATTTCGGATCATTAATGTTTATGAGTGTGATCACAGCAGCTTCGTGCAAGAAAGATTCCTTGACGCTGCTGACTGGAACTCGCTTCAGCCTGCCGCTGCCTAACCCAACGCTGCAACCGACGAGCGGCGCATTCGGGTTGCGGCTGCTGGCGAGTTTGGCTCACGCGCCGCTCGCGATTGAGCTTTGAGCCGTTGTGCGGCGCGTCGTGTTATATTGCGTTGGCCCGGCAACATAACCACAGAAAGGCGGTGACCATGTTTCCCAAAGTCGTAACACAAACCTCTGAACCTTTTCCGGCAAGCATGTCACCCGTGCCGCTGCTGGAAGACGGCGCATACTTGACGCGCGCTGAATTTGAACGGCGTTATGAAGCCATGCCCAGCCACCTCAAAGCCGAATTGATCGAAGGGAGAGTGTGTATGTCGTCACCCGTGCGCCGGAAAAATCACAGCATCCCTGACAATCATCTCAGCACCTGGCTTGGTGTTTATGCCGCCGTTACGCCGGGTGTGCTTGCCGGTAACAATGGCACGGTGCGGTTGGATGAGTGGAATGAAGTGCAGCCCGACTCGGATTTGCGCATTGATGAAACGCGCGGCGGCCAGGCCCTCGTCAGCAGCGACGATTATCTGGAAGGCGCGCCCGAACTCGTCATCGAAATTGCCGCCAGCAGTGCGCCGCGTGATTTACGCGAAAAGTTTACGGTCTATCAACGCAACGGCGTGCGCGAATACATCGTCTGGGCGGTTGCCGACGGCCAAATCCATTGGTTCAGTTTGGAAGCCGGAACATTCACACCTTTGAATCCCGATCCCAATGGTTACTTGTGCAGCCGTGTGTTTCCCGGCCTTTGGCTGGATGTGCAGGCTTTGTTACGTGGTGAGATGGCGCAGGTGTTGCAGGTTTTGCAGCAAGGCTTGGCCGCGCCCGAACACGCAGAATTTATCACTGCTTTAGCCCGCCGCCACACGCCGCTGTAGCCTCCACAATTTGTCGAATGCTCAATCTCCATCACATTGCCATCGTTGGTTGCGGCTTGCTGGGCGGATCGTTTGCGCTCGCCTTGCGTCGCGCCGGATTCAACGGGCGCATCACAGCCTGCGGCGGCAAGCGTTCGCCGCAATTGGCGATTGAACGCGGTGTGGCCGATGCGCTGGAAGAAAGCTTCGAGCGTGGCGAGGTGTGCGAGGCTGATTTGATTTATCTGGCCGCACCCATCGGCGGCATCATTGATTTTTTGAAAACGCGTGGCGCACAAATCAAGCCTGGCGCACTGGTCACCGACGCCGGCAGTACTAAGGTTGAAATCTGTCGGACGGCACGCGCCGCGTTGCCCCCCGGCGTGCATTTCATCGGCGGTCACCCAATGGCGGGCAGCGAACAGACGGGCGTTGAGTATGCGCGGGCTGATTTGTTTGATCGCGCAACTTACGCGCTCGTGACTGAACAGGGAACTGACGAGGCTGCGTTCGAGCAGTTCAAAGCTATCGTCGAAGCTGTCGGCGCGCGCGCCCTACCGGTCGAAGCCGAAGCGCACGATGCCGCTGTCGCATTGATTAGCCATCTGCCGCAATTGCTGGCGAGTACGCTGGCGACGTTGCTCGATGCTGAGCACGATGGCCCAACTGGGCGAAATGCCGCCGAGCGCGAACTAGCGCAACGTCTGGCCGCAACTGGTTGGCGTGATATGACGCGGCTGGCCGGCAGTTCGTGGAGCATGTGGCGCGACATCTGTCTGACGAATCAGCCGAACCTGTCGGTTGCCTTGGGCACGATGATTAGCGAGTTGCAGGCGCTGAAAGAGACACTGGATGGGCGCGATTTCAATGCGGCGCGTGAATTGTTTGCGGCGGCCAATCGCTCGGTCGAAGAGCAGCGCGCCTTGCATTACGGACGGTTTGAAAAGTTGTGAATCTGGAGAGTATTCGATGAATCTGTTTGAGGAATTGGAATGGCGCGGTCTGGTTTACGACCACACCGAGGGCACAAAAGAAGTGCTCGCCAAAGAGAAAGTGACCGGCTACATTGGCTTTGATCCGACGGCGGCCAGTTTGCACGTCGGGTCGTTGTTGCCAATGATGGCGCTGGCGCGCTTGCAACGCTGCGGCCATCAACCCATCGCCATCGCGGGCGGCGGCACCGGTCTGATTGGCGATCCCAGCGGCAAAACCGCCGAGCGCAAGTTGCTGACCACTGAAGACGTCGAAGCGAACCTCATTGGCATCAAGGAGCAGTTGAGCCGCGTGCTCGACTTCGACGCCAAAACCAATCCGGCGCTGATTGTGAACAATGCCGACTGGTTGACGGTGATCCCTTTCGTCGAATTCCTGCGCGACATCGGCAAGCATTTCACGGTGAATTCGATGCTCGCGCGCGAATCGGTCAAACGCCGCTTGGAACAGGAAGAGGGCATTTCGTATACCGAGTTTAGTTATATGTTACTCCAGGCCTACGACTATCTGGTGTTGTACGACCGCCATAACTGCACGCTGCAAATGGGCGGCAGCGATCAGTGGGGTAACATCCTGAGCGGCATCGAACTGGTGCGCCGGTTGCGCGGCGGCAAAGCCTATGGGCTGGTTTCGCCGTTAGTAACAACCTCATCAGGCGTGAAGTTCGGCAAGACCGAAGCGGGCGCGGTCTGGCTGGATGCGAAACTGACATCGCCGTACCGCTTCTATCAATTCTGGTTGAATACGACTGACCAGGATGTGCTGCATTACTTGAAATACTTCACCTGGCTCGGCAAGCTGGAAGTTGGCGAGTTGGCCGAAAAGCTGAAAACACAGCCGGAAAAGCGTGAGGCCCAACGGGCGTTGGCGCTCGAAGTTACTAACATCGTGCACGGCGCAACAGAAGTGGAAAAAGCCCAACGCGCCTCACATGTGTTATTTGGTGGCGAGCTTGCTGGATTAAGTGCGGATGAGGTGCTGGATATTTTTAACGACGTACCTTCGAGCGAGTTACAGCTCGAGAAACTCGCAGGCAGCGGGTTGCCGTTGACCGAAATTTTAGTTACTTCCGGTTTGGCGCCGTCAAAGGCAGAAGCGCGGCGGTTGGTGGGCGGCGGCGGTGTTTATCTAAATAACATTCGTGTTACTGACGACAAAACCAGCGTAACTTTGGAGCAGTCGGTCGAGGGGCGCTTTTTTGTATTGCGCAAGGGGCAAAAGCAGTATCACCTGGTCAAGCTGGCCGGCTGAGCGTGCATGCCACGGCCCCTTTTGATTTGGGAATAAAGCTGAGAATGAAAACGCCCTTCACTTGATATTCGTCTGCACCATATTCGCCGCCCTACCATCCAGCGACAACACGATGCCCGCTTCGCCGCGTCCGAGCAGCGCGCGTGGCACGGCTATGTTCACTTGATCCAAGCCGACCAGATCGCCCTGCGCTCCAGCATAAGAAACTTGCGCACTCAAGCCACCGATCAGCACAGTCGTCGCGGTCAGCGAACTGCCCCCACGCAAGCCCGTGCCGAAGAGCAACAGGGACACTTGTTCGCCTGTCGGCCCCGAATCCAGCGGCGTGCCGACGAACTGCTGGGTCGTGGTGTCAAAGCGCGCGATCAATTCATAGCTCTGCGCGTCGCCACGGCCACGGTGATGTTGCCCGGCGCGATCAAGCGGGCAAAAGCGCGGAAATTGCGCACCTCATTTCGCGTACTTCCATCTTTAGCAGGACTTACGCAAAGATTTGCCACAGAGGCACAGAGGCACAGAGGAAAACAGAGAACTCCACCAACACTGTAAAAAAGCTCTGTGTCTCTGTGCCTCTGTGGCAATCTCGCTCGCGTTTTGCGTAAGTCCTATTTAGTTTGAAAGCAAAGCCCGCCTCACATTAAATGCGGCAGCGGCGGTTTGTGTGACAGTGAAAGTTATCCCGGCGATGGTCATCGTTCCGCTACGCTGGCTGGCGGCGGTGTTGGCGGCGACGGCGAAATTGACCGTGCCGTTGCCGTTGCCGTTGGCACCGCTGGTGATGGTGAGGAAGCCAGCGTTGCTTGTCGCCGTCCAGGCGCAGCCGCTGGTGGCGGTGACGTTGAGGCTGCCCGTGTTGGCATTGGCGTTGAAGCTCTGGCTGGTGATGGGAATTGAATAAGAGCAAGGCCGCCCTGTTTGCGTGACGGTGAAGGTTTGTCCGGCGATGGTCAGCGTGCCCGTGCGCTGGCTGCCGGGGTTGGCGGCGACGGTGAAATTGACCGCGCCGTTGCCCGCGCCGCTCGCGCCGCCGGTGATCGTGATGAAATCGGCGTTGCTCGTCGCTGTCCAGGCGCAACCGTTCTGCGTCGTCACATTCACGCTGCCCGCGCCGCCGCCGGACGGAACGTTCTGACTCGCCGAGGAAAGGGCGTAACTGCAAGTTTGGCTTCCCGCGAAAGCAACACGCACCGTATTCGCCGTGCTGCCGTCCACCGTCAACACCAAATCCACCTCGCCGCGTCCAATCAATGCGCGGGGTACGGCTAGGTTCACCTGATCCAAGCCGACCAGATCGCCTTGTGCGCCGGCATAAGAAACCTGCGCACTCACGCCGCCGATCAGGGCAGTCGTCGCAGTCAGCGAACTGCCCCCACGCAAACCCGTGCCGAAGAGCAGCAGGAAGACCTGTTCGCCCGCCGGCCCCAGATCCAGCGGCGTGCTGACGAAGCGTTGCGTGGCGGTGTCGAAGCGCGCGATCAGTTCATAACTCTGCGCGCCGTTCGCTTTGATGCGCAGTGCGACGGCAGCCGCGACGCCTTGCCCGTTGGCGTTGGCGGTGAACAGGCCCGGTGCCACGTTGGCAATTGTTACGTTGCCGAGCGAGAGTGCGCCTGCGCCGTTGGTGACCGTGATGGTGGCTGTGCCGTTGGCCGTGCCGGGCGGGATCAAGTAATTGATTTGCCCCGGCGCGACGAAAAAGAGCGGGGCCAGGCGTGCAACGCCCAGGCTGTCGCGCACTTCGACAATCGTGTCAGCCAGCGAAGCGGGCAAGGGCACTTGATTGGCCGTGACCACGCTGTTTGCCAGATTCACCCCGAAGGCGGCGACAATGGAATTGGCGGCGAGCGTTTGGCCGGTGAAGCTGGCGGCGGAGACGGTCGCTAACGCATTCGTCGTGGTGGACGGCAGAATTTGCGGCGGGAGGCCGGCGAGCGCGCTGCCCGTGTCCGTGCCAAAGGCCGCGCCTGCCAGGATGGGTTGATCCGCGCTGAGCGTGAAATAGCCAGCGGCTTGCCCGCGCGCGCCACTCACGAGATTGCTCAACAGATCGCCAAAGACCGTGCCAGCGGGCACGTTGACGCTGGTTTGCCCTAACGACGCGCCGTCCGGGTTGAAGCAGGCGAGTGTGACACGCGCCGCTTGCGCGGACGGATTGAAGAGGCCCAGTTCGGTGAAGGAGCCGGTCACGGTGTTGAGGTGCGCGAAGAGCAGCCGGTTGGCGGGCGCGCTTTCCAGCGGCAGCGTGGCGCGGAAGGCTTGCGCGCCGGTCGCGTGCAGCAGCGTCACCGCGCCCGCCAGTCCCGCCAGATTGCTTTCAAGCACGAGCGCGGAACTGGCCGCCGCCGCGCGGTTGAGGTTGAAAAGCTGGTTGAGGTCGCGCTGGAGTTGTTGCCCCGCGTCCAGCGTCAGGTTGACCGGCGCAGTCACGGGCACACCCGGTTCGTTCACCAGCCGCAGCGTCAGGTTGGCGGTTTGCGCGCTGGGATTGACCAGTGTGAGCCGCACCGCCGCCGAGCTGCCCAGCGGCAAATGGGGCGCGTAAAGTTTGGTCGCGCCGCCGCCGAGCGGTTGTGCGTTGAGCGCGCTGATTTCTTTATCCAAAACTTGCACTGCCGCCGCCCCCAGATCGCGTTCGCTCAAGATCAACAGGTAGCCGGTGAAAGGCTGCGCGAGATTCGGAAAGATGTCTGGCAGTTGCTCGGCGAAACGGGCTTTGGCTTCGAGCCGGACTTCTTCACTGCCCGCCAGCCGCCCCGTGGCGTCGTGCAATTCAAGTTGCACCAGGCCAGAGAAGTTGGTGGCGTTGGCGAGATGCACTTCGGTGGTTTGCGTCGTGTCGTAAACGGCTTCGGGCAGGATGAGCGCGCTGTCGTAACCGCTCAGCGCGTTGAGGCCGTCGAAGCCGTTGCCGCTCGTCAGCAATTCATAGCCGGCGACCGTGTTGCGATTGGCGCGCGTTTGCACCCAGCCGTCGAGCGGCGTGATGGCTTTGAATAGATCGCCGATTGAACCGGTCAGCATCCGTGCGGCGGCCAGTGTGGCGGTTAGCGGATTGACCAGATTGGGTGCTTGCAAGTCGGTGCCTGCGTCATCGTAGGCGCGCAGCGTCAACGCCGCGTCCGTCGTGCCCGCATTCACCAGGTTGAAGCGCGTGCTGAAAGCATTGCCGCTGTGCAGCACGGGGAAATTCAAGCTGCGTTGCGCAAAGGGGCCGAAGACGCCAAGCGTGTAAAAGCGCGCCAGCCCGTTGACGCGCGCCGTAGCGGTCTTCGCGCTGGTGTTGACCGTGGTCGGATAGCTGATCAGTTGTCCGCTGTCGGGATCGAAGGAAGCGACCTTGAGCGCAGCTTCGCTGAAGTTCGGATCGTCGGGCAGCATTTCGGCGTCGTAGTTGAACGTTAGATCAGCCACGAAGCCGCCATCGGCGGGGATGGGCGGGGTGAATTCCCAGTAGGCGTTGACGCCGATAAAATCGCGCAGGAGCGAGGCGGCTTCGGCGTAACGCAACGCGAACGGCGCTGCGGCATTTGCGCCTCCTTCGAGCTCCGCCCCCAATTTGAGTGAGTCGAGAAAGCCTTTGAACTGGACGCCTTTGCGCGCCACCTTGGTCGTGCGGTTTACGCCATTTTGTAAGAGGTTCGCGGCAACCCCCAACCCGGTGTTGACGGAGGTGATGCCGCCGGGGAATTGCACTTCCTTGGTAAAGTTGCTGAATTCGATTGCCGGAGTGCTGGCGCGGCGCTCATCCGCAGCGTTGCTCAGATAAAAGTACACTTTCACCACGGTAACTTTGGCATTGTCTGGAACGCGCACGTCGAAATCCCTGACCGGCGGATTGGCCTCGCTGTGGTCTCCCGCCTTCAGGTCGAGCAGTTTGATGGGCGGCGGCGTTGGCTCGCCGCTGATCGAGTTGTACTCGGCTTGGGCGAACAACTGGCTCGCGCCCGCACGGGCGACATTGTATTCAAGCGCGCAGCCAATCTTTTCCGTGATGCCACGCTGCAATTCAATCCCCTTGGGTGGGCGGCACTGCCCGGCCACAATGCGTAAGCGCTCAATCGGCAAGAGCAGCGGCGTCGAGACGAGTTGGTCTTTGCCAGGCGGTGAGTACACCAGTTTCAGTTCCCATACATCCACGTCGTAGGGCACGTTGTCAGGCAGAAAGATAAAGAAAGCCGGGCGCGGAAGATTGGGGTAAGGGCCGAGATAAGAGAGTTGCGGGTCTTGGCGGCGGACTGTGCCGTCTTTCAGTTTTTCGGAAAGCACGATACCTACCGGCGTATTCAGCGGCAGATTCAACTCGTCCTTGACCGTGAGCATCAGCTCTTCAGTGCCTGCGCTGATCAACTCGAAATCACGTCTTACCTTGTCGCCCGCGACCAGCACCGGCAGGGGATTGATTGCCACAGGCATGGGGTTTTGCAGCAGTGCATAATTCAATTCGATGCGAAACGCGCCACGCCGATAGATCAAGGGCACGGCGCGTTTGAGCACTGTCCCATTTTCAGCGAGCAACGCCGCCGAAATTCTGACCAGCGGTACATCGGGCGGCACGGCAAATTCAAAGTCGAGCGCAAAGCCCAAAGTCACCGGTTGCGGGGTGGCAACGACCGTGACCAGGTCTTTGAGCGCAATGGATTGCTCACTGAAGCCGTTGAAGGCTTCCAGCCGTAACTTGCCCCGCACGTCGTTGGTCAGTTGATAGCGCAGCCCGCAATCGAACTTGATCTTGCCATCCTCTGGGAACGAACTGCCGTCGGGCGCGGACTTCCCGTTGATGGTGGGATTGCTTTCAAAGGCGCTGACATCGGGGACGACTTTGTACGTCAGGTCGGCGCGTTTGAAAATACTGTTGGTGGCGGGATCAATCAGCAGCGCCGCGAGCTTCAAGCCGGTCGGTACGCTGCCGCCGATCAAGGTTGTGAAATCAACGCTGAGCGGTAATAGGTTGAATTCCCTCGTGGGCAGCGGGTTGGGGCAAGACTGCGGCCGCGTGATGTCAATTTCGCCCGCAAAAGAGGCGCGTGCGTTGCCGTCTTCGTCGAACAAACTCACCCTCAGCGTGGCGTTCGCGCGGCTTTGCAACAGGTAACGCACCGTGACTTTCAAGCCGCCGAGTTTGAGCAACGCGCCCGAAACCGGCGTGTCATTGTTTGGCATTGGGTTCACGAGTTCGAGCGTATCCTGGCTCTGATCCGGCGCAGCGTTGGCGAAGTTCAGCGTCGCCGCGCAGCCTGTCACCGTCAACGTGACCGCCACGGTGCGCGGGCTGTTGCTGGCGTTGGCGGAAGTGATGGTGAGCGTGCCGTTGTACGTGCCCGCCGCCAGCGCGCTCGCATTGACCGCCACCGTCAGCGGCACGGCTTGCCCGGCGTTGAGCGGGCCTGTAGGAGGTGTGACCATCAGCCAATTGCCGCCGCTGGTCGTGGTGGCCGCCGCCTGCCAAGTCAGTGCGCCGCCACCGGTGTTGCTGAGCGTCACGGTTTGCGTCGCTGGGTTGCTGCCGAGCGTGGTGTTGAAGTTCAGCGTCGGGGTACTGAGCGTCAGCGTGCCCGGCGCGCTGCCTGCCGCACAAGCTGAGAATGGCGAGGTGCTGCTGCCTGTTGCCGTGGCGGTCGCCGTCACGTTCTGCCCGGCGGGAACGCTGAAGCTGGCCGCGCCGCTCGCGTTGGTCGTCACTGTCACATCGCTGATGAAGGTCTTGCCTTGCGTATCGGTGCCGCAGGTGGGGTTGGCGAAGAATTCGATGACGTGCGCGGTGTTGGGCGGCGCGCCGCTGAGCGTGCCTTGCGTTGTTCCGGCAGTCGTCGTCAGCACAGGGGTTTTGTTGGCAGGGTTGTTGTTTTGGATACCGGCATTGGTGGTAACCGGCGTCCCATTGCTGAAGATGGAATTGCGGCGCACCGCATTGACGGCACTGCCGCTCAAGGCTATCCCCTGCGAGCTATTAAAAGCGCTGATATTGGCCGCGCCGCTCTCTGTCCCGCCGATAAGGTTGTTGTTGCCATTGACAGTTATCCCATTGCCACCATTGCCCAAATTGGCCGTGCCGTTCATATCCGTGCCGATGTAATTACCCTGCACCCGATTGTTGGAGCCTTGAATAAAGACGCCGCCGTTACTGCCATTCGCTGAGATGAGGTTGCGCGCGCCCGTCACCGTTCCGCCCACTGTGCTCGCGTTTGCATTGCTGCTGAGGAGAACCCCGTAAAACGTGTTGCCCAGCGCCTTCGTGCCATCTTTATCCGTGCCGATGTAATTGCCTTGCACAAGAGAAGCGGCGCTGAAATCCAAATTCACGCCACCACTGTCGCAGCCGGAAATAATGTTCCGCGCCGCTAGAGTCGTGCCGCCGAGCGTGAAGCCTACCGCACTAGCGCCGCTGCCAGATAAGAACACGCAGCCCCCATTCGGCTTGAGCACCGCCGTCCCATTCGCATTCGTCCCAATCAGGTTGCCCTGAATCAGCGCGGTAGAATCGCTGGTAATACGCACAGCCTGCGACTTGATGCCTGCAATCACATTGCCCGCGCCTGCCTCCGTGCCGCCAAGTTGCAGGTTCGAACTTCCATTGCTGAATAGCGACACACCATTATCGCTACCCAATGCTTTCGTGCCTGAGGCATCAATGCCGATGTAATTGCCTTGCACCTTAGTGCCCGGCGAATTCGCGTTTAGGCGAATGCCGTAAGCGGGCGGTGCGATGAGGTTGCGCGCCGCCGCCGCCGTCCCGCCAATCAGGTTATTCGGCGAAGTGCTGATTACGATCCCATCACAGTTCGTGCACGTGCCGAAGGCTGCGCTCGCGCCTGCGGTGTCCGTGCCGAGATAACAGCCTTCGACGATGTTGCCGCCCTTAGTAACCAGAGTGATGGTTCCAGGGCTACCAGGTGAAATGCGATTGAGCACCAGCCCCCGAATCGTACTGTTTCCTCCCAAAATACTTACACCGAAGCCAAGATTGCTGATCTCGACCCGGCTGGCGCCACCATCTATCGTGACCACATCGGTGATGTTGGGTAATGAGGTGAACGAGATGGACGAAATCGAGGGGCTGAAGTTGATGAGGTCAGCACCCATGCTCGTATTGGCTTGTTGAATCGCCGCCGTCAGCGTGCAAATGCCATTGCCGGGCGCAGTCTCGCACTTGCCATCGCCGGTATTGGAGTCGCTCTGTGAGCCGGTACTGTTGACTGTGAACGTGGCCGTCGGCGCAGTCAATGCCGCCGCCAGGGACGACTCGCCGCCGCGTTTGAGCACGACCAGATCGCTCAACGCATCCATATTCAACCGCATCGGCAGCACCGCGACTGGCTCACCCGCGACTGCTAGCGTGACTGGCGCGCGTGGTTCCGCCGCTGCTTGCGCCTCCTCGCCACGCAGCATGCCGCCGGTCAGGATTTGCAACTGTTGCGCGTCTTGATCAATAACCACCAGATCGTCGTAGCCGCTGACCGAGACGCGCGCGCGCACCAGTAGCGGCGCAGCAGTCTTGTCGTTGGCGACGACGGCTTCAGCGCGGCTGCGCGTCGCCACTGCGCCCAGCAGCTTGCTAAGCGTTTTGCCGCGCGCGTCTTGCCCTAACACTTGCACCACGCCATCCGCCGCGAGCACGGCGATTTCGTTGCGCGCATCGCCGCTGAAATCGCCGACGGCCAACGCCACGCTGTCGAAGGGCTGCGCGTGCGTTTCAATGACGGCGGCTTTGACCTCGGCCTGCCGCTCTTCGCCGACAGACAAACAGCGATCCCGTCCGTGGACGATCAACACATCGTGCCCCGCCGCCACAGCCAAATCCATTTCGTACTGATCGTCCAATTGCCCCAGCGCCAGCGCAGCCGCTTCCGCCGGCAACGCGATCACTTCGGGCGCGCGGCTGAAGGCGCCCTCCGGCCCTTCAAAGACCAGCGCCTGCGCGCCGTCGTCGGTGTTGACGGCGACGACGACATCTGCCAATCCGTCCGCGCGATTGATCTCGCCGACGGTCAACGCTGTCACGCTGCCTGGGAGTTTGATGGCTTGCGCTGGCCCCAAGCCGCCGCGGCCATCACCCGCGAGCCAATAGAGCGTCGCGCTGCCCTGCGTCGCCGCGACGACATCCACGTGCCCATCGGCGTTGAAATCGCCCGCGCCCACGAAGTCGGCTGCGGCGGGCAGCGCCAACACGCGCGCGGGTGAAAGGAACGGCGCATCGGTGAATTCGCCGCGCGCGCGCCGCTGTTCGGCGGCGGGCGTGTCGGGATAAATCGCGTCCACGTTGCCGCGCTGCCACACCAGCACGCCGCCGTCCGCGCTGGCGTAGCCGCTGAGCAAATCGGGCACGCCGTCTTCATCAAAATCGCCCGCCGCGAGCGCCAGCGGTTGCGCCGCCTCACGCTGCAACAGTCCATTCGCCTCCGCGCCGACCGGCAAGTCATAACCGTCGCGCAGATTGATCCACGGATAGCCGCGCCCGGCGGCCTGCACGGCTACGCGCGCCGCGTGAGGCGTTGGCAAGCTGCGGCTTTGCGCGCGCCAGTAAACCGGCATTCCCGCGCCCAGGCTGAGCGCCAACAGCAACACGACCATCATTGATTTTCTGCGCATCATAGTTACCTCGATGAGTAGTTTGGAGCAGTGATTGAAAAGCGCCCCATGGCGCGCGGGTGTTCAGAGTTCCGCCTTTAGGCGGTGGCGGCGCGTAGCGCCGAAACGCGCCTGCGGCGCGCCACCGCCTAAAGGCGGAACTCTGAACACCCGCGCCTGCCGCGTTCAGTGGAACCTGAGTGTCTCAATGGCAGTTGCTTCGCTTTAGGCCCATAACGAATCCCGGCAAACCCGCTGGCTGCCGCTCACCAACGCAAGCGCATGCACGCGCCCGGCGGCGATCAGACTTGCAAGCATCTCGCCATCAACTTCCAAAACCTCGGCGGCCTGGACGCGGGCGAGCGTCTCAACCTCATGTGCGCATACCGGGCAAAAGGCGCGCACAACAATCCCGGCGGGCCGCAGCACGCGGCGGCGGGTGACGGTGATTTTCAAACGGCGAGTTAGGTTCATCCGGCTTATTCCTCTCCAAAAGCGGTGCTATACTCCGCCACATTCGCGCGAAAAGTAACGAAAGCCTGACGAAATTTTCCGAAATTTGCCGCAAACAGACGGTTTGCCCGGCGGTTTATGATGACCAATGGCAACGACAAGCTGATTTACCGGTTGGCCGAGACCGAACTGGAACCGCTCAGCGGGCTGGTGAAACGGGACGGCCAGGAAAAGTACCTGCGCCCCAAAACGTTGCAGGTGTTGTTGCACCTGCTCGAACAGCGCCCGCGCCTGGTCACCAAAGAAGAACTGCTCACCCAGGTTTGGCAGGACGTCGCCGTGACTGACGACGCGCTTGTCCAAAGCATCGTCGAGATTCGCAAGGCGCTCGGCGACAATTCGCAACAGCCGCGCTTCATCAAAACCTTTCCCAAAACCGGCTACCGTTTCATCGGCGAGGTCGAAACGCTCAACGCCACGCTGGTCGTCGAAGAGATCACTTCGGTCGAGATCGAATATGAAGAGACGGTAGAGCGACCGGCGGAGGCGGCGCTGACTGAGACTTTCCCACAGGCGGTTGCGCTTGCGCCCAGCCGCTTCCGCCGCTCGTCCCCGCGCCTGTTAGCGCCGCTGGTGGCGCTCGCATTGCTGCTCCCGCTGGGCGGCTATGTTTATTGGCGCGCCAAGTCTGAGCCGTTGCCGGCCATCAGCCTGCCGCGTGTGCCAGGCAAAAAGCCTGTGGCCGTGATGTATTTTGAAAATCGCGCCAACGACCGCGAACTGGATTGGTTGCGCGAAGGCTTGGCCGACATGCTCATCGCCAGTCTCTCGCGTTCGCAGCGGTTGACGCTGCTCAGCCGCCAGCAATTGGCGGCGCTGCTCAGCCATACGGGCAACGCCAACGCAGCGCCCATCAAACTCGCAGACGGTTTGGAAATCGCCCGGCGCGCGCAAGCTGAGTTGTTCATCCTCGGCGGTTTTGCGCGGCTGGGCGACAAGGTGCGCATTGATGTCACGCTGCACGACGCACGCACCGGCCAATTGCAAGCGGCGGAATCGCTGATTGCCGATACGCCCGCGCAAATCCTGACGCAAATTGATTTGCTCTCGCTCAAGCTGGCGGCGCATCTGGGCGCGTCGTTGGCTGAATCAGACGCGCAACGCGGGCTGGCGGCGGTGATGACGAACAATCTGGATGCCTATCGTTATTACTCGCTCGCGCTCGAACAGGCGCAGATGTTTCAGTTTCACGAAGCCATCGCGCTGTTTGAAAAAGCCCTCGCGCTCGATCCGCAATTCGCACTGGCCCACGCGCGCATCGGTTACGTTTACGCCGTGCGCATGGGGCAGGGCGAAAAGGCCAAGCCGTATCTGGAAAAGGCGCTGGCGTTCGGTGACCGCTTAAGCGAAAAGGACAAGCTGTTTATCGCGGCGTGGCAGGCCAATGCGGCACACGATGGCGCGCGCGCCAGCGAAGTTTATCAGGAACTGGCTGCGCGCTACCCGCTGGAAACGGAGGTGTACCAGCGGCTCAGTTGGCTGTTGCAGTCGCAGAACCGCTATGAAGAAGCGTTGACGGTTACGCGGCAAGGGTTGCTGACCGACCCCGAAGGGAAAGACCTCTATAACGCGCTCGGCACGGTTTGTCTGCGGCTGGGGCGGAATGAGGAGGCGCTGGCCGCCTTTCAACGTTACCTCCAGCTTGCGCCGACCGATCCGAATGCGTGGGATTCGCTCGCGCTGTTCCATCAATGGATTGGGCAGTATGCCGAGGCCGAAGCGGCGTACAACCGCGCGCTCGCGCTCAATCCCGAATCGGGCGTGGCGATCCTTCATCTGGGGCATCTGCGCTTTCAGCAAGGACGCTATCGCGCGGCCAGCGAACAATACCGGCGCTTTATTGAAATCGCCCGCGATGACAACGCGCGGGCGCGGGGCTGCGAATTTCTGGCTTGGGTTGCGTTGCAGCAAGGCAATGCGGCGAGCGCGGCGGCGGCGGCAAAAGAAGAAGTCCGCTATAAACCGGCTTCGTTGTGGAACTCACTCGTGCTGGCGCTACAGCGGCGCGATCAGGCGGCGGTGACGAAACTGAGCGAGACCTTCTTCACGCCCGCGTCATACAAATTGTATAAAGAAAACGGCCAACTGCGCATCGGGGAATATCAGCGCGGCTACGTAGCCTTGCGGCAAGGGCGCGCGGCTGAAGCGCTGCAACATTTCCGCGCAGCGTTACAACAGCGCGCCGTCGAATGGCACATTGATTCGTTCGAAAGTTGTCTGGCCGATGCCTATCTCGAACTAGGGCGCGCCGACGAAGCGATTGCCGAATACGAACGCATCCTGAAGATCAATCCCAACTATCCGCTCGCGCATTACCGGCTCGGACAGGCTTACGAACGCAAGGGGGACAGCACTCAGGCGCGCGCGGCGTACCAGCGTTTTTTGCAAGTCTGGCGCGAAGCCGACGCTGACTTGCCTGAAGTGCTGGACGCCAAGGCGTGCCTGTCCCGATAGCCTCACTTGATATTGACCCGCACCACATTCGTCGCCTTGCCATCCACCGTCAACACAATATCCACTTCGCCGCGTCCAATCAGCGTGCGCGGCACAGCCACGTTCACTTGATCCAGCCCGACCAGATCGCCTTGTGCGCCCGCGAAGGAAACCTCCGCATTCACACCGCCGATCAACGCGGTCGTCGCGGTCAGCGCACTGCGTCCGCGCAAACCCGTGCCGAAGAGCAGCAGGAAGACCTGTTCGCCCGCCGGCCCCAGATCAATGGGCGTACTGACAAAACGCTGCGTCGCCGTGTCGAAACGCGCAATCGTCTCAAAACTCTGCGCGCCATTCGCCTTGATGCGCAAGGCGACAGCCGCCGCGACGCCTTGCCCGTTGGCATTGGCCGCAAACAAACCCGGCGCGACTGCGGCAATCGTGATGTTGCCCAATGAACGCGCGCCCGCGCCGTTGGTGACGGTGATGGCGGCCTCGCCCGGGGCCGTGCCCGGCGGCAGCAAGTAGTTGATTTGTTCGGGCGCGACAAAGAACAAGGGCGCGAGGCGTTCGACGCCAAAGCTGTCACGCACGCTGACGGTCGTGCCCGCCAGTGTGGTGGGCAGTGGCACTTGATTGGCCGTGACGACACTGGCGGCCAGGTTCACGCCGAATGCCGCGACGATGGATTGGGCCGCGAGTTGCTCGCCCAGAAAGCTGGCGGCAGAGACGCTGGCGAGCGCATTGCCGAGCGTCAGCGTGCCGTTCGTGTACGTGGCTTGCAGCGCGTTCGCATTGGCGTCGGAGAACTGGCGGCGAATCGGTTGATCGCCGAAGCCGATAGTGGTCGTTGCGCCGCTGTTGGCCGCCGCGTTGAAGCGCACGGTCGCAATCGCTTGCCGGCCCGCGCGTAAACGCTGTCCGGCGGGCAGCGCCAGCGCCAGGCCCAAGCGCCCCGCCGCCGTTTGCGTGTTGTTCGTAATCAACAGCGCATCGCTCGCGCCGCTGCCAGCCGCCGCTGACACAAAGGTCAAGACGTTCGGATCGAAGTTCAGGCTGAATCCCAACGCGTTCTCGTCACCCACAGCATCGAGTTCGATGTTCAGTGTATTGGTTTGGCCCCGCGCAAGCAGCGCATCGGCGACGCGCAAGACGCGCTGCTGTTGATTGCGGGTTGCCGAACGCGAGGCATTCCGCAATCCGAAATCCGCATTCCGCAATCCACTGGGTGCAGTTGGCCCACCGACGGTTTGCGCCGCATCGAGGTTGGCGGCGTAGCGTCCGGCTTGCACCCAGTCCACGATGGCGAGTTGGCCGTCGCCTTTGCTGTCACGCGGGGCGCAATCCGCGCGTTGGAATTCGCTGCCAACTGCCGCCGTGTCCAGCCCGGCGGCAAAGCGCCCGACCAGTACCCAATCGGTGATCGCAATCGTGCCGTCGTTCTTGCCGCCAGGGCGCGGCGTCACGTCGGCTTCGTAACCGCGCGTGATCGAGATCGTCGTGCAGCCGATAAAATTGGCCGGGAGGGCTTGGGCATTGGCGTTGGAGACCTGGCGGCGAATCGGCTGGTCGCTGAAATCCAGCGTCGTGCCGTTGGCGGTCGTCGTCGCCGAAACTGCAAAGGTGACGTTGATGATTTGCCGCGTGCCCGCCGGGAAGGTCACGCCGAAATCCAGCGCCAGCGCCAAGCCGACGCGGCCTTGCGCGAGTTGATTGGTATTGATGTTGAGCGCGCCATTGCTGACGGAGCTACCGCGCGCGGCGCTCTGATACGTCAGAATCGCCGGATCGAAGGCCAGGCCGAAGCCCAGCGCGTTCTCATCTCCTTGCGCGATCAATTCAATCGGCACCGTCAGCGTGCCGCCCGGTGTGGCGCTGCCACAGACCAAGCGCACAGTGCGGCTGGTTGGCGGCGTCGGGGTTGGATTGGGCGAGGGTGTGGGTGTGGGCGTGGGTGTGGCTGTTGGTGTCGGCGTGGCTGTTGGTGTCGGCGTAACTGTCGGTGTGGGTGTCGGGCAATTCGTGCCTTGCAGTTGTGCGCGGATCAGGAAGTTCCCGGCCAGGCCAGTGACCGAATCGAGCAGCCGCAGGTTGCCGGTGCCGGTGGCGTAATAGGAACGCATCTGCGAGGGCGAATTGTCATCGAGCATGGCGGGATAAATCTCTGGCGGTACGTCCACGCGGAACCCGATCACGAAGTCGCCGGAAGTGATCGTCAACGGCGGCACGTCGTAACGATTGAAAGCATTCGCCGTATTGATCCGCGCCGCCGCTGTTTGGTAGGTCGGCGTGGTGAGCGTGCTGCTGCCCGAAGGATTCGCGGCAACCAGCACGGTGATTGACGAACCGATGGGCAGGGCGTCCAAACTGTTCGTGAAAAAGATCGAGATGCTTTGTAGCGTCGCCGGATAGCTGGTGGGCGTCAGCCGGTTGACGAAGCTCGCGTTGCTGGCGCCCGCGCGAAAGCCAATCGAGCTTTCAACGGTTCCATCGTCTACTTTTAGCTCGGTGACGCAATTGCCGGGCGCAGAGCTGATGGTGAAGTTTTCAGTCAAGAGCAGGTTGCCGTTATAAAACACGCGCACCTGCCAGTTGCCGGGCAAGGCGGCGGCGGCCTGACCGGCGATGTTTATCGCATCCCAGAAACAGACATTTTGGGCGGTGTTGTTGATCGGGGCTTGAAACTGCTTGTAGATCGAGCCGTTCGGTTGAACCCATTCCCAACGGATCAACGCTCCGTTTTGAAAGCCTGAAATGAACGTCCATTGATATGCCATCGGATCGGTCGGCGCGAAGCTGGTTTTCAGCGTTGGGGGGACGCAGTCGGCGGGAATGGGGCCGCCGCTCATGCGGTGGTCGGTGACCGTGACGCCGCCGCCGGGCGTGGGCGTGGGCGTGGGCGTGCCGCCGCCGGTGACGGTGAAATTAACCGCGTTGCTGGTTTGCGCACGGACGGTGACGGTCACGGGCGCAGTGCCTGCGGATAAGTCGGGCGGGACGATGACTTCGAGCATCGTGCCGTCAGCGGTAGCACTGAGCACGCGCGCCTGCCGGTTGCCAAAGAGCACGACGTTGTTGGCGGCGACCGGATCGAAATTGCTGCCGGTGAGCTTGACTTGAATGCCTGCCGGGCCGCTCGGCGGCGTGATCGAAACGAGCATCGGCCCCGCGCCGCCCGGCGCTTGCGCGAGCACGAAGAAAGGCGTGGCATCTACGGCGGTGATCTGGCGCAGGGAAGTAGCGATGGCGTGCGTGCGAATCTGCAGCGCCGTGTTGGGATCGGGCGGGGCCAGATCGCTGCGTACTTGGTTCTGCGTGAAAAGTCCGTCGTTGGCCGTTTGGTCGCCGCCCTGCGTGCCGTTGTCGAACAGCGCGAGGCCAAAGGGTGTCCCACCGCTCAGGTAACGGAACTCATAGGCGCCGTTTCTGAGCGTGTTGCCGCAGGTGCGGCGGCGCAAGCCGCCTTGCCCGCCCTGCGCGTCAGTGGCGCGTGCGGTGAACGTCGCCGTGGACCCGTTGTTGGCGACAACATACGACGGATTGAAAGTTATCTCAGTGATGCGGGGAGCGTCGCCAGTCGTGGCGGGATCAATGTCGGCTACCCAAAGCTGTTCGGGCGCGCCGGGCACGCGCGTGCGGAACGCGAAGCGCCGCCCGTTGGCGGCCAGCGAACTGTAGCTGCGGTCATCCCCGCCAAAGAGCAGATCAACGTCGCAATCGGTGGGAATCAACAGGTCTACACGCCCGCTGCCGTTGGTGTTGAGCAGCGGCAACGCATGACTGCCGGTCGAAACCAGGGCCTGCGCGCCATTGGTGGTCAGCCCGCCGATGCTCAGACCATTGATGCTGAAGGGTGCCAGCAATTTGGTTTGGGTGCTGCCGTCGAAGTTCAGCGAAAAGACAGTGCGTTCCTCGTTGCCTACCGCGCGGGCCGATAAGATCTTGCCGCCATCGCCACTGAGGGCCAGGCGCTGGTCACCATCGCCCGGCACCCGCCCGGTTGCGCTGACGAGGCTGCGCAGCGTCGTGCTGTCAAAGGTGAGCGTAGCGCCTCCCGCGCTCAGACAACCAACCCCAATGATCAAGCGCGCGCCGTTATCGGAAATGTCCAGGTTGTGCGTGAATCTGCCGCCACCGCAATTGTCAATCGTGTTGGTGCTCAGGCCGACGAGGTCGGCGATTTGCCGGAAGCTGAAAAGCCGCCGCAAATTCGCGCCGTTGAAATCAATCACGAAGACGCCTTCGGTCTCGTAGGTATTGCTCCGGGCATAAAAATAGACGCGGTTGCCGTCCGCCGTGAGCCGCGGCGCGTAGTTTTCGAGGCCCAACCCGATGGGGCCAAAGCCGCCCGGTATTTCGGTGGCGATGCGCTGCCGGTTGTTGCCGTCGCTGTTGGCGCTGAAGATTTCGCCCTGGCCGTCGGTCCAAATGATCCGAGAGCCGTTGGCGCTGATGTCTACGAAGGGGACGGCTGCGCTGCGGAAGGTGGCGTAATCGAAGACCTGCGTCAGCCCCGTCCCATCGCTGTTGATGGTGAAGACCGTCTTGTTGCCGGTGTTCCGGTCGCCGGTGGAGAAGACCAGCCTTGATCCGTCGGCGCTGAGCTTTAACTGGCCGATAAAAGAGGCGCCGTTCTGAAAGTCGCTGATCTGGCGGTAGACGATGGTGCGGATCACGGTGGCCGGGGTTGACTGTCCCTGCGCGGCTACGGCGGCGTGACTGGCCCGGCTGACGAACCAGGCGGGCGCGCAAGTTAGGGCGATGGCGAACAGGATGCAGGCGCTGGTAAGTCTGAAGGTTGTCATTATGATCTCCTGGGTTGAAACAACGAATCTTGGCAAATGCGCAAGCTGCCGCTCACGGTGGGCAGCGCGTGTATGGTGGCGTCAGTCAGCAAGCGTTGAAATTCCAGCGGTGTGAGTTCGAGCACGGCGGTGGCTTGCGCCGCGTCAAGCGTATCCACCTCGCGGCCGCAGACCGGACAGTTCGCACGCACGCGCAGGTATGGCACGCGCATCAGGTGGCGGCGGGTGACGGTCATTGTCAAACGGCGGACTTCCTTCATCACAATCCTTTCTGGCATCGCAATCCTTTCTGGTAAACCCTCCCGGCCTCGTTTGGTCACTTCTAGCTGACAGCCGTATACTCCGCGCGCTATCTCAAAGGTGTTGGTCATGGTGATGCGGTACTCTTTTCGCACTGAGTTGGGGCTGAAGTAACGACATTCGCACGATATTCTTCCGATATTTCTCCGTAATTGTCTTGAGGGCGCGCTGATGAAGCTCTCCGAAAAACCTGTTTATCTTCTTGCTGGTCTTGAGGTTGACCCGGCGCGTAACTGTTTGCGGCGCGCTGGTGCCGAACAAGTCTTGCGGCAAAAGAGTTTTCGGGTGCTGCTTTACTTGGTGGAACACCGCGAACGGCTGGTTACCAAAGAAGAGTTGCTCCAAAACGTTTGGGAGGGAACCGCCGTCACCGATGATGCGCTAGTCCAAATCATCGTCGAGTTGCGTAAGGTGCTCGGCGACGATTCACGCCAGCCGCGCTTCATTCGTACCATTCCCAAAGCCGGTTACCACTTCATTGGCCCGGTCGAAGAGTTGTCTGCATCTTCAATCCAGCTTGGCCAGTCCACAGTCATTGAGATCGAAGAAACCGCTTCCGTGCAGGTCGAGTTTGAAGAAACGCTTGCTCCAACTCCAGCTTTGCCGTCACCGCGCTGGTTCAACCGCAAGCCTGTTTTGTTAGCGTCGTTGGGCAGCGGTTTGGTGATTGCCGTGCTGACGCTTTTGTCGTTTAGCCAACGCCCAGCGGCGCGCACTGAAATCGCCCTGCCACATATGCCGGGCAAGCGGACCGTGGCCGTGCTGTATTTCGAGAATCAGTCGGGTGACCGCGAGTTGGATTGGCTGCGCGAAGGCTTGACCGATATGTTGATCACCAACCTCTCGCGTTCACGCACCCTGACACTGCTGAGCCGCCAGCAACTGGCCGCACTGCTCGGCCACATCGGCCAGCAAAATGCTGTGAAACTGAACTTGGAAGACGGCTTGGAAATCGGGCGGCGTGCCCAGGCAGAGATGCTGATCCTGGGCCGCTTCGCTCGCCTGGGCGAACAGGTGCGGATTGATGTCTCGCTGCACGAGGCGCGCACCGGGCAATTGCAGGCCGCCGAAGCGCTGGTGGCCGAACGCCCGGAGTTGATCCTGGGCCAGCTAGATCTGCTCGCGCTCAAACTGGCGCAGCATCTGGGCGCGACGCCTGCACAAGAAGAAGCGTCCGGCGGCGGGCTGGCGACGGTGATGACGAGCAATCTGGACGCTTACCGCTATTACTCGCTGGCGCTGGAACAGGCGCAAATGTATCAGTTCAACGAGGCGATTGCGTTGCTGGAAAAAGCGCTCGCGCTCGATCCGCAGTTTGCGCTGGCTTACGCGCGCATCGGCCACATTTACGCCGTGCGGATGGGCCAGGGCGAAAAGGCGCGCCCATACCTAGAGAAAGCCTTGCAACTAAACGAGCAGTTGCCGGGCCGCTTGAGTGAGCGGGACAAACTCTACATTGCCGCTTGGTCAGCCAACGCCAGCTACGACCCGGAACGCGCCATCGCCACTTACCGAGAATTGCTGGCCCGCTATCCGTTGGAAACCGAAGCCTATCAACGGCTGGGTTGGGTCTTGCAAAGGCTGGATCGAAACGAAGAAGCGTTGCAAGTGATCCGGCAAGGGCTGGTCACTGATCCCGATGAGAAAGACCTCTACAATGCACTCGGCGGCGTTTGCGCGCGACTCGGGCGCAATGACGAAGCGTTGGCAGCCTTTCAACGTTACATTCAACTGACGCCGAATGACCCGAATGCCTGGGATAGTCTGGGCGGGTTCCACCAACTGTTAGGCCAATATGAACCAGCCGCCGCCGCTTACAGCCGCGCGCTGGCGCTCAATCCCGAATCCCGCATCGCCATCATTCATCTGGGTACGCTTTATGTAAGACAGGGCCGTTATCGCGCCGCCATCGAGCAATTTCAGCGCCACTTTCAGATTGCGCGGGATGACAATCAGCGCGCCCGCAGCTTCCAATACACGGCGGCAGTCTATCTAAAGCAGAGCGACCTGCCCCGCGCCGCCGCTGCGATCAAAGAGGAAGTGAAGTACGGGCCGGATTCGTTATGGAACTCGCTCGTGCTGGCGCTCGCGCACGGCGAGCAAACCGCTGCGCAAAAACTCAACGCGGCAATCTTTACGCCAGCGAATTACAACCTCAACAACGAACGCGGCTTTTTACGGCACTGGAATTACCAGCGCGGCTACGTAGCGTTGAAACAAGGGCGCACTGACGAAGCCATCAACCATTTCCGCGCGGCAGTACGGCAGTGGCCCCTCGAATGGAACTATGATTCGTATGAAGATTGCTTGGCGAATGCTTATCTCGAATTAGGGCGCACGGATGAAGCCATTGCCGAATATGAACGCATCCTGAAAATCAATCCGCATTATCCGCTGGCGCAATACCACCTCGGTCAGGCTTATGAGCGCAAAGGCGAGCGGGCACAGGCGCGCGCTGCATACGAACGCTTTTTGCAGGTTTGGCAAGCTGCTGATGCGGACATTCCCGAAGTGCTCAAGGCCAAGACTTGGTTGGCCAATTCCCAATAAGGCTGACGCGCCTTTGCCTTGCCCGCTCATCTGCGGTAGAAAGCATCCACCGTGATCAATAAATGCTGACGGACTGGCACGCTACCCGTCAGCTTTCTCTCTTCCAAAGACAAGGAGCCTTGTTATGAACGCCTATTTACGCCGTTACCGCGTCGGTGTGGTTGTGCTGCTCGCGTTGAGTCTGAGCCTGAGTTCGAGTTTAACTGCGCCCGCCTATAGCCAGACCAAGCGCAACATCACCGAGCTGGACTTGTTCAAGTTCAACTGGCTTGCCGATCCGCAAATCTCGCCCGATGGCGCGCGCGTCGCGTTCGTCAAGGTCTGGGTGAATCAGAAAACCAATACTTACGATTCAGCATTGTGGGTGGTGCCGACCAATGCCCAAGCAGGCGGTGGCCCAAACGCCGAGAAGCCGCGGCAATTGACCGCCGGACCGCGCGACACCACGCCACGTTGGTCACCGGATGGCAAGACGCTGGCGTTCACACGCTCTGCTGAAAAGGAAGGCAAGCCGCAACCGCCGCAAATTTATCTGATGTCGTTTGATGGTGGCGAAGCGCAGCCATTGACTGAAATGCCACGCGGTGCGGGCGCGTTTGAATGGTCGCCCGACGGCAAGACGATTGCCTTTCAATCCACCGACGAAGGCAAGCCCGAAAAGCCGATGACCGAGGCCGGCGGCGAGCTGAAAGAGAAAGACAAAGCGCCCGAACGTGTCAGCGATGTGCGCGTCATCAACAAGGCGACCTATCGCTCGAACGGCCCCGGCTATCTCAATCCGAAAACGCACGCGCATATTTGGACGGTTAGTGTACCGGCGACACTTAGTGAAGTCGCCAAAGCTAAACAACTGACCAAAGGCAATTGGGATGAAGGTAGCGTCAAATGGTCGCCCGATGGCACGCGGCTCTATTTCATCGCGCGCCGCGTGGCCGAAGCCTATTACGAACAGCCGCACACCGATCTTTATTCGATTGATCTCAACGGCGGCGACGAAAAGAAGGTGCTGAGCTTTGACGGCGGCATGCGCGGTTACGATTTCAGTAACGACGGCAAGCGTATTTCTTTTGGCGGTTCGCTCTCGACAGTGCCCGTGCTGTCTTATAAACAACCTGACTTGTTTGTCGCTGATAACACGGTCGGCGCGACGGCCAAAAACCTGACCGAGAAATACGACTTCGACATCGGCGGCGGCATCGGCGGCGATCAGAGTGCGCCGCGCGGCGGCAGCCCCGGCAGCGCGCTGTGGAGCAAAGACGACCGCACGTTAATCGTCAATGTCGCTGAACAGGGGCACGCCAACCTGAAACGTATTGACGCGGCCACCGGCGCTGTCACGCCGCTCACGACCGGCGATCATTCCGTGCAGGCCTATTCGGCCACGCCCGATGCCTCAAAGCTGGCGTTGCTGATTTCGACTTCGGTCAACATCGGCGATTTGTTTCTGCTGGATGCGGCCAGCGGCAAGCTGACGCAACTGACCGACATCAACAAAGACCTGTTCTCACAACTCAACCTCACGCATCCCGAAGAGTTCTGGTACACCAGTTTTGACGGCAAACGCATTCAAGGGTGGATTCAGAAGCCGCCCAATTTCGACGCGACGAAAAAGTATCCATTCATTCTCGAAATCCACGGCGGCCCGCACTCGGCCTATGGCTTCACCTTCACGCACGAGTTTCAGTGGATGGCGGCGAAGGGCTACGTCGTGCTCTACACCAACCCGCGCGGCTCGACGAGCTATGGGCAGGATTTCGGCAACATCATCCAGTACAACTACCCCGGCGACGATCACAAAGATTTGATGGCGGGCGTGGATGAAGTCTTGAAGCGCGGTTATGTGGACGAAAGCAAGCTGGGCGTGACGGGCGGCAGCGGCGGCGGTGTACTGACGAATTGGGCGGTGGGCCACACCAACCGCTTCAAGGCGGCAGTCTCGCAACGTTCCATCGCTGATTGGGCGGGTTTCTGGTACACGGCGGATTTCACGCTCTTCCAACCGACCTGGTTCAAAGCCGCGCCCTGGGAAGACCCCGAAGATTTCACCAAACGTTCGCCGCTCACTTACATCAAAAACGTCACCACGCCGATGATGTTCATCGAGGGCGAAGCCGATTACCGCACGCCCCCGGCGGATGGCGGCGAGATGATGTTCCGCGCGTTGAAGTACAAGAAAGTGCCCACGGTGATGGTGCGCTTCCCCGGCGAATCGCACGAGCTGTCGCGGTCGGGCGCGCCCTGGCATCGCGTCGAACGTTTGCAGCACATCGTGAATTGGTTCGACATTTATTTGCAGGATAAACCGCTCAAGCTTTACGAAGTAGAATAGGCTGCCAGCACGGCTTCATGCCGGTAAGGAGGAGAAGATGAAATGGAGTAAGTGGCTCGACAATTGGGATATGACCGCGCTCAAGATCAATGCGGCCTTTCTCGAAATGGAATGGAAGCCGCAAGACGAAGACAAGGCCGCCGCCTGGGCGATGTATATCGAATTGCTTACGCGCATCACGACGCAACCGCTGCCCGACGCGGATGGTGACGAAAAGGCGGCGCTCAACAGCGTCTATGCGCTATTCCCGCTGACGCGCGAGATCATCAAGGCGAATGGCCGCCACTGCCTTGAATTCACCAAAATCGCCATCGTCGTGTTGAATCAGGTCATTCGCCCCTTCACCGCCAAATGGCACAAACGGTCGTTGGCGGGCGCGTTCGACAATCCGGCGGATTGCCAGACCTTCCGCGCCGAGTTGACGGCTTTGCAGGCGGAGTTGCGCAAATACACGCGGATGCTGGCCGATATGGCGGGCGTCGAAGACCTGACGACGCTGGAGCAGGCTTAGCGCGACACGTTCAGATTGAGGTCTGGGAAAGATCGTGCTTCGGGACAGTACCGCGCGCGTCAGCAAGCGGAGACTCAGGACGCACCGCGTTGCGCCAACGTTGACGCGCCGCTTGCTGACGCGCGCGGTACTGTCCCAAACTCTGACGCCCATACTTTCAACTGCAAGCTGCAAAGGTAGACGCCCCCTCGATGACACAGCCAACTTACGTCTTTCTCTCTTATGCCAAAGGCGATCTCGCTGCCGCCAGCGCGTTGGAAGCCGCGTTGCGCGCAGCGGGCTTGCGAGTCTTTCGTGACCGCAGCGACATTCGCCCCAGCGACCACTGGCCGCTCAAGATTCATCAGGCGCTGTGCGAATGTGAGCGGATGGTCTTGCTGCTCTCGCCGCACTCGATGCCATATCACAAAGAGACCTTTGCCGAATGGTTCTTTTTCGAGCAACAGGGCAAACCGATTTTTCCGTTGCTGCTGGCCGATTGCCAGTTGTTTTATCGCCTGCCTTTCACCCAACACATGGACGTGCGCGGCGGTTTGGATGCCGTTCTGCCGCAGTTGCTGGCGTGCCTGGCTGAACCGGTCGAATCCGCGCCGCCATTGCCGCCCGCCGAAACCATCGCCATTGTGCCGGATGCCGAAAAACCGGTGGCGCTTGTCGAGGCGCAAGCCGCCCTCGCCGCCGTCGCTGACGCTGCGCCCCAGCCCGTCGTGCTCACTGAAGCCGAAGCCGAGGCCATCGCCGCGCATCCGCCCGCCGATGTGCGCGCATACAGGCTGTCGCGCGTGGCGGCCTGGTCGTTGCCGCGTTATCAACTCGACCGGCGTTTCGTCAGTTTGACGCTCACGCTCGATCAGGGCGAAGAGGCGCAGGAACGCTTTGTGCCTGCGCGGCAGATGCGTTTCAACGATTTGCGCGAGGTGTTGGCGGCGGCTGACACAGACCGCGCGCTGGTGTTGCTGGGCGCGCCGGGCGGCGGCAAATCCACCGTCTTGCGGCGGCTGCAACTCGATCACAGCCTCGATCGGTTGCGCGACGAACGGGACGAAATCAGTTTTCTGCTGCCGTTGAACAGCTATCCCGCTGATTATCCGCCGCCGCGCCAGTGGCTCAACGCATGCTGGGCGCAGTTCTATCCGCATCTGCCACCGCTCGAAAGCTGGCTGGCAAACGGGCGCGCGTTGTTGTTGCTGGATGCGCTCAACGAAATGCCGCACCGCGACGCGGCGGAATACTTCGACGCCGTGGCGCGTTGGCGCGCCTTTGTGCAGGAAGCCGCCGCGCAAGGCAACCGGCTGGTGTTCACCTGCCGCAGCCTCGATTACAGCGCACGCTTGAGCGCGCCCGAATTGCGTGTGCCCCAGGTGCAGGTGCAGCCGATGGATGACGAACAGGTGCGCGCATTCCTGTTCGCCTATTGTCCGGCGCACGCCGCGCAGCATTGGGAACCGTTGCGGCGCTCCGCCCAATTCGCGCTCTATCGCACGCCATATTTGCTCAAATTGTTGAGCGATCAACTCACGGCGACGGGCAAACTGCCGGCGGGCCGCGCGGCTCTGTTCACAGGTTTTGTGCGGCAGGCGTTGGCGCGCGAAAGCAATGCGCCTTTGTTCCAACCCCTGGGTACGCACCGCTTCCAGCGTGCGGAGGTGGCAACAGACACGTCAATGCCGGAGGAGGTTCCCTCGGCATCAGTTCGTCCAATGCCAAGCCTGCACGCTGGAAGCGGTGCGTACCCAGGTGCGTACCCAGGTTCATCCTCGGACGAATTGCTGACGGAAGACGATCACCTCAAGCTCAATCATCAAACCTGGCGCGACGATTTCGACTTGCCGGACGACGGCGCGTTGCTGCCCGGCCTGAGCGCGCTGGCGCTGGCAATGCAACGGCAGGGTCAGGAACGGCTGGCCGAAGCCGAGGCCCGCCGCGTGCTGGCCCAGCCGCGCAGTCGCGATGTGCTGAAAGCCGGGCTTGCGCTCGGCCTGCTCGACAAAGACCTGGCGCGCGCCGAGATCGGATTTTTTCACCAATTGTTGCGCGAGTATTTTGCCGCGCGCCAACTGGCCCAGGCACCCGACGCGGCGCTCGCGCACGTCGAGTGGGAAGCGGCCCGCGTCACGCCGTCGCTGACAGAGACGCTGGCCGGATTGGCCTCCAACGATCCGCTGCCGCCGCTGGCGCAAACCGGTTGGGAAGAAACCTTGCTGACCGCCGCGCCGATGCTGAGTGATGTGGCCGGGTTCATACGGGAATTGCTGCCGCACAATTTGCCGCTGGCCGGACGTTGCGCCGCCGCGCCCGATGTGACCGTCGGCGCGGCCTTCAAGCGTGAATTGCAGGACGCGCTCATTCAACGCGCACAGGATTTCAAACGCGCCGATTTGCGCGCGCGCATTGCGGCGGGCGAGGCGCTGGGGCAATTGGGCGATGCGCGCTTCACCCTGCGCCAGGGCGCGCACGGCGCTTACCTGTTGCCGCCGCTTGTCACCATCGCCGCTGGTGAATATCCCATCGGTTTGAACCAGAGCGATTACGAAGACGAAACGCCGCAAATCAAAGTGCGCTTGGCGGCCTTTGAGATCGGGCAGTTCCCCGTGACCAATGCCGAGTATGCGCATTTCATCGCGGCACGAGGTTACGAAGACGAACAATGGTGGGACACGGCGGAAGCCCGCGCCTGGCGCAGTGGCGAGAGTACGGCACAAGGAGAAAAGGGCAGTTGGCGCGACTTTCGCAAACAGCTTCAGAGTTATTCAGAAGACGAATTGCGCGGAATGGTTCAGACAAACCGTGCCACGCCTGACGAAGTGGATGATTGGTTGGAGACGCGCAACTGGTCGGACAAAGAGTTCGAGCAATGGCTTGATGATGAATTTCCTCCGGGTACTTTCTATCGGGAACCGCGATACTGGAATGACGCGCGGTTCAACCAGCTCGCGCAGCCTGTGGTCGGCGTCTCGTGGTTCGAGGCGCGCGCCTATGGCAAGTGGCTGACAGCGAATGTCGCCGATGGGCGCGACTTTCGCTTGCCGACCGAATTTGAGTTCGAGGCGGCGGCGCGCGGCCAGGCGGGCAGGCTGTTTCCTTACGGCAACAAATTCGACAAGGAGCGCGGCAATACGTTTGAGAGCCACCTGCGGCGCACGACGCCCGTCGGCATCTTTGACAACGCGACGCCTGAAAAGGCTTATGACCTGACGGGCAATGCTTATACCTGGACGCTTTCGCTTTATGATCAACAACGTTTTGGCTACCGGCAGGGCGATGTGGCAGGGCGCGACGACATTCACGCGACGAACGTTAAGCGTGTCCTGCGGGGCGGCTCGTGGATCGACGATGGTGGCGTCGCGCGCTCTGTGTACCGCAACGTCAATCTTCCCGGCGTCCGCTTCAACGATTCCGGTTTTCGGGTCGTGGTAGTGCGTCCCCCTTCTTAGACTGAAGCACTGACCACTGTTGCCCTGCGACGAAGGAGCAGGGCATGAAATTTTTTTTGAAAACAGCATATGCGGTTTTCAATCTGGGGCGGGGCGTTCAAACACCAACCCCTGTCCCAGCACGTGTTCGCGCAAGCCCCAGGTGTCGGCATAGCGCACGTGATTGATCCAGCCTTGCACCGAAGCATCGAATTCGGCAAAGCTGATCTGGCCGGCGCAATACTCGCTCCAACGGTCGCGCAAACGGCGCGCGAATTTGACGACGTTGCGCGCCTTGACGCGGCGCTGGGTCGGATAGACCACAAAGCCCAACCACGGGATGCCGTGCGCGCAGGGAATGACCTGGGCAGGCGCGGCATGAACGGTCAGGCGCAATTGGGCGAGGCACTCAATGACGGCGCGTTTCCATGCATACAACTGGCGCTTGCTGTCGCTGAACAAACAAAAATCATCCACGTAACGCAAATAGGCCGGGCAGCCGAGCGTTTGCGTGACAAACCGGTCTAACGGGTCGAGATAGACATTGCTCCAAAACTGGCTGGTCAAATTGCCGATGGGCAAGCCGCGCGGACGATTGACCGCGAACAAATCATCGCCAGGGAAAAACACCATCTCGTATTCGTCAGCGAGCACGCCCGCGCCGCTCTGAATAAGGCGTTCGCACAGCCACAGCGTCGCGTCATCGGTCAGCGTCGCGCGCAACAAATCCAGCAGGATGGCGTGATCGAGTGAGGGGAAGTGTTTGACCACATCCAACCGCAGCGCGTAACGAAAGCGCCGGGCAAAATACTGCAACCGATCAACCGCGCGATGCGTCCCCTGGCCCACGCGGTTGGCATAAGAGTCGGCGTGGAAGTGCGCTTCAAAGAGCGGCTCGATCAGGTTGCAGAGCGCGTGATGCACGACGCGGTCGCGGAAGGGCGCGGCGCTCACCCGCCGTTGTTTGGGTTCGTAAATCGTAAAATTGACGTAAGCGCCCGGCTGGTAAGTGAACGCGGCCAGTTCCGCTTGCAGGTGCAACAACCGGTCGGCGAGTTGATGTTCAAATGCGGCAGCGGCCCCTTTACCGCGTTTGCCGCGCGCCGCTTGTTGATAGGCCGCCAGCAGATTCGGCCAGGCGCTGATTTGGGAATAGAGAGAACCACGGATGATGTCCAAGGAAAAGCTCAGTGAAATGACGATTCTGACGCGCTGTTATGATTTATTGGCGTGGCTCTTGCCCAAAGTCGAACGCTTTCCCAAAGCGTACCGCCACACCCTGACGCAGCGTTTGCTGGACGCCGCGCTCGATTTTCAGGAGCACCTGTTCGACGCGCAAAGCCAGAGCGGCGCGGCACGGCAAAAACAATTGCGCGCCGCCGATGCGCACCTGAACAAACTCAGGTTGTATTTGCGCCTGGCGCATCAATTCGGCTGGCTCAATCACGGGCAATATCAGCACGTCAGTCTCATGGTCGCGGAATTGGGCCGCTTGTTGGGCGGTTGGCTCAAGGCGGAGGCGTAAGCTGGTGACAACCTGGGTACGCACCGCTGGCAGCAGCGGTGCGTACCCAGGTCAATATGCGCCCGACGGTGTTTTTCGCCCGTGCGGACGGGACGCGATTGCGCCTTCTTTCAGACTCTTCGCCTCGGTGCGCCGAGCGTACTCGACGCACATTGCCGGAAGCCGCCGCCTTCGTAAAGAAAGCGGCTGGCTCGTCAACAGCGCCGCCGCCGCTGACCTTTGAAGAGGGACGAAAGGAGTGGGACGCACTACCACGACCCGAAAACCGGTATTGTTGTTGCGGTCGCCGGGTTGATTGATGTTGCGGTACACAGAGCGCGCGTTGTCATCATTGTTGATCCACGAGCCGCCCCGCAGGTGCGTTACAACCGGCCCCACAAGTTGCCTTGCGCCACGCATCTTAGCCTGCGCTTGGCCCATGTCAAAAAACCAAGTAACTGCTCAGCCCCCGGTGCGGCGCGCGTCTCGCGGGCATAGTCAAATGGGGCGGATTGAAATTGAAGGGCGTCTCGGCCAGCCAGTTTGGTCTGATTTGACGCTTGCCCGCGAGACGCGCGCCGCACCGACTGAGTAGTTACAAAACCAAAAAAATTTCATGCCCTGCTCCTTCGTCGCAGGGCAACAGTGTTCAGTGCTTCAGTCTAAGAAGGGGGACGCACTACCACGACCCGAAAACCGGTAAGGCCGTCGCGGTCGCCGGGAAGACCGAAGTCGCGGCACACAGAGCGCGCGACGTCAACACTGCCGATCCACGAGCCGCCCCGCAGGACACGCCTGTCATTTGTCGTCAGGTTCTCCTTCCGCGCTTCAAGCTGCGGTTTGTCGTAAGCACTCAAACACCACTCCCACACGTTCCCGCTCATCTCTTCGACGCCATACGGTGACGCCCCTTGCGGATAGACGCCCACCGCAGTCGTTTGCCCAATGCTGTTTGCCACATTGCCTTTCGCCGCGTCGTAATCGTTGCCATAAGGATAGACCCGGCCATCCACACCGCGCGCCGCTTTTTCCCATTCAAATTCTGTCGGCAGGCGCACCTCTTCGCGCCACGCCTTGTCCAACTCTGCCAGCCGCCACGTCAGCCAGCGGCAAAAGGCGCTGGCTTCGAACCAATTCACCGTGTCGCGCGGATGATTGCCGAATTTGAAAGACTGCTCAGCGGGCTGGCGATGACTGTCATTCGCCGCCAAGCCCTGCCACCAGCGCGCATCGCCGTAGCCACCGTCATCCACGAAGCACTGATATTGCGCATACGTCACCGGATAGCGGCTGATGAAATAGCGCGGCAGCGTCAACTTTTGCGGCTTGGCTGCCGATGCATCATTCGCCAAGCCGTACTGAAACTCGCCCGCTGGGATTTCCTTCCATTCAAGGTCGGGCAAACCATCACGCACGCCCACGCCGCGCCGCTTGTCCAAACCGGTTTGCCCCAAGGCACGGCCAATGGCGGCGCGTGCGTGCGCATGCGGTTCGCGTTGCACAGCGGTCAGACGCGGCAGCCAGCGTTCGCGCAACCGTGCGCGTGTCGCCTCAGCCAGGGCCGCGCCGCTGCGCACGATGCACTGCGCGGCGATTTCGGGTTGGGCGTCGGCCAGCCATTCGACGATGGGCGTGCAATCGTCGCTATACAAACCGGCCAGCAGGATGGCGGCCTCTTCCCAGTTGGTGCGCTCCCACCAACGCGCGGGGGGCCAGAGGTCGGCGGCGCGCAAACGACCGGCGCGGCGTTCGGCGTCCATAAAGTGCGCGGCGAAATACTCCTGCAATAACTGGTGGCTGAAGGCGACCTGCTCGCCCAGATTGAGCAAACTGGCGCTGCCCGCCAAATATAACAAACGGTCAGCCAGAATGGTTTTGGCTTCGGCTAGCGGCAACACGGTTTGCGCGTTGCCGCTGGCGTTTTGCGCGCGGCGGATTTGCATTTCATAGGCGACGCGCGCCAGCCCGCCGGTGAGCAGGGTTTGTTCCTCAGCGCTCACTTTCTCGCGTTGCAGCAAGGTGCGCACAAACAGCGCAAAGAGTTCGCCGCGATTGTCGGGCAAATCGCCCTCTTCGGCGTAAACGCTGGTCAGCATCAACAGCATGTAAGGATTGCGCGCCAGTTCCAGCAGCGTGTGCTGGCCGCGCACCTTCTCACGCCAGACGCGATCTTGTTCGCCCGTCGTGCCGCCATACACATTCGGGTTTTCTTTGGGAATGTCAGCCGCCGTCCAAAACAACTCGAAGCTTGCGCCCGCCTTTTGCCAGGCATCCCACGTCGCCCGGACTTCGGCGCCGCCCGCCAGCCGCCAAAACAGCGTTTCGCCCGCGTTGGGCAAATAACCCGTGACGAATTGGCGGATGCGCGGCGGGTCGAGCGGCGTGATGTTGAGGCGGTCAAAGCCCAGCTCAACCTGGTCGTAATCGAGCACGCGGCACGATACGACCGCCAGCAAGGCGGGGTGCTGATGCGTGGCGAGAAAGCGTTTGACCTCGGCGTATTTGGCGGCGTGCTGGGCGGCGGGCAATTCGTTGAGGCCGTCGAGCAAGAGCGCGGCACGGCGCGTTTGCAGCAATTCGTCGAGCCGCCCGCCAAGATCGCCCAATTCGGCGGCGATGAAATCACGCAGCGTTTGCGCGGGGTCAATCCATTTTTTGAGTTGAATCAACAACGGCAGCGGCGCGGCGGCGTCCTGACGGGCGCGCTGATCCAAATCCGCCGCCAGTTTGAACAGCGTCGTCGTTTTGCCCGCGCCCGGTTCGCCCAGCAATACGGCGCGTTTGAGGCGGTTGATTTCGGCGACGGCGTCTTCAAAGCGTTTGGGTTCGTCTTGGGCGCGAAACGAGAACAATTCAAACACCGCCGGCATTTCGGCGGCGCGCCGCTGTTGTTGCGTAACGCCGCCCAACGGCGTGTATTTGTCGTTGTGGATGATCTGCCGCAGGTTGAGCCGGTCAAGGTAATCGGTTTCGAGCGTGCGCGCGGTGGGCGTGGTTGTGGTGGTTAGGGGGCGCGGCAAGGCGCTCAATAACCGCGCCACGGCGTTTTCATACGCGCAGTTGAAACAGGCTACGCCCTGGCAATCGAGCAGCAGAAAGTAATCGTCCGCGGCGGCGAGGTCTTCGGCCAGCAGCGGGATGATGAGTTTCTTTTTCTGGAGCGCGAAAAGAATCTCTTTGCGCACCCAATGGCTTTGCAACGCGGCGGTCGTCACGATGACGACCAGAGCGTAAGAATTGTTGAGGCCGGTGACGATGGCCTTGATCCATTCGTCGCCGCCCTTGATCGCTTCGGTGTCAATCCAACTGGCGTGCCCGGCCTGCCCCAGGTCGTCAATCAGCCGCGCAGCCAGGTCGGCGCTCGTGTGGTGATAGCTGATGAACACCGTCGGGCGGCGTTCGCGCGCGGGCGTGGCTTGGGTCAAAGGGGAAATCATCGGCAATCAATAACGGTTCTAAGTGCTGGCGTAGGCGCGCTGCGACGCGACGAGAGCGCCGCCCGCTGGGCAGTGGCGCGGCGGCGTGCGCGGAATGTACCCCCGGCCCGTCACTCAAGGCAAGCAACTATAGTTTTTAAGAAAAAGAATTTCCGAAAAGTCCCAAAGGGACGACCAGCCCACAGCCCAGGGTGCAGCCCTGGGGGGGCTGACGCCCTTTCAGGGCTTCGCACAACGACTCAATCTGCGTTCTGGGGCTGCCCCCCAGGCTGTTGGCTGACGCTCCGTTGGAGCTTGCTGCGGCAATTCTTTTTCTTGAAGTCTATAGATCGGTTTGCAATTGCGTTTACGGGAGCAGCTTGGGTCGGGACGGTACCGCGCGCGTCAGCAAGCGGCGCGTCAAGCTTAGGCCGTGGCCCGAGCCATTCAGGCTCCGCTTGCTAACGCGCGCGGTACCGTCCCACCAGCCAGGCTCGCCTGACCGGTCACCTTGTAAACTCAATGGCAAACCGGTCTGCCGCTGGTTGTTATGAAATCAGGCAGCAGGAACCAGGCAGCGGGAATCAGCGTCGTTTCGCCAGCGCGCCACAGCGGCTTTGCGCCGCGCCGCCGCTGGGCAACGCTGGCAAGGCCAGCGCTGCCGCCGCTATGGCCGCCCGGTTGATGGTGAAGTTGTCCGCCGCAATCAGCGTGTCTTTGTAATACGCCCGCGCCTGCCAATTGCCGGGCAGTCCGGCAGCGTTCGCGCCCGCAATGTCAATCCAGGCCCAGAAACAGCCAAAGCCGTTGAAGTTGAGCGTAATGTTGGTCGTGAAGTAGAGGGAACCGTTGGGTTGCAGAAAGTCTACGCGCACGACATCGCCGACGGTCGCGTTGGCCACGCGCGTCCATTGGTAGGCGCGCTGATCGGTTGTGAGGAAGACCGATTTGGGCGTCGGCGTCACACAGCCCTGCGCAATCGGCCCGGCGGTCGTCTGATGTTCAAGGACGCTCAGCGCGCCGCTGCTGCCACAAGGCGAGGCGGGCGGGTCAGCCGCAAGCAAATTGATGTCGGTGAGCGCGCCGTTCTGGCCGTTCAAGTCAAACACATGCCAAAACTCACCCGCGCCGCTCGGCGCAATATACGTGCGCAGCAAACCGCTGCTGCCAAAAATCTGCACCGTCGCCCGCGAACGTGCGATGCCGTCGGCGTATTCGCTTTCGTAATCGTCAATGAAAAAGCGATAGGTGCCCGCCGTCTGTCGGGCAATCTGCACCGTCTCGGTGGGTGGATGCCCTGAGAGTTCGATGTTGTCCACCTCCAACGCGGCGTAGGGCGCGGCGGTCAGGCTGCCGTAATCATTCCAATACACGTGGAAACAATTGTTGGAACCGTCGGGGCCGTACAGGTGCGCGTCCAGATCATCGGGAAAACCCGCCGTGTCTTTTGTCCAGTTGACGGTGATGCGCAACTGGCCGGTAGCCAAAGTCGGCGAGAGCGAAATGTTTTGCGTCAACGTCTGCCCGGCCACCACGGTGATGGCGAATTGCGTGGCGGCAAAGCCAGTCGCCGCCGCCGTCAACGTGCGCGGGCCTGGTGGCACATTGTTGAGCGTGTATGCGCCATTCGCCGCCGAGGTCGCGGTCAGTGTCGTATTCGCAATGCTGATGGCCGCGCCTGCCAATGGCTGGCCCGTCGCGGCATTGCGCACGATGCCGGTCACTGTGCCCGTCGTGGCCGTTGAGCCAACGGTGATCGCCACCGTTTTGGTATCGCTCAGCGGCGGTGTGCCGCTGTCGGTGACGGTGAAGCTGACGGTGTACGTGCCGGTTTGTGCGGCGCTGGGCGTCCAACTGAATTGACGTGTCGCCGCGTTGAACGATGCGCCCGCAGGCAGATTGCTGGCCGCATAGACCAGCGTTTGCCCGGTGTCCGCATCGGTGGCCGACACGGTGAAATTCAACGGCTGACTGGGCTGCACGGTTTGCGCGCCGGGCACGGTCAGCACGGGCGCGCGATTGGCGCTGCGAATGACGTTCACCAAAAACGCGCGCGCAAAGCCTGCGCCCAGGTTGTCAATCGCGGTGAGCGTGAAGCCGAACGTGCCGACATCATTCGCGCCCGGTGACAATCGAATGGTGCGGCCATTGGCTGGCAGCGTAGCCCACGGCGGCCCGTTCAACGTGACCTGCACGGTTTGGCCGCTGTCAGGGTCTTCGGCGACAAAGGCGATGTCGCTGCTCGTGCCGGCCACCACCGTCAAATCGGGTGGGATCAAAATATAAGGCGATTGATTGCTGGTCGCGGCAGGCAAGGTCAGCGTGCCAACATCGGTGAAGCCGCCCGGATTGGCAGTGGTGCGATTGCTTTCGGTGCGGTCTACGCGAAAGTTGGGCCGCACATAACTGGCTTCGACGATCAGCACATCGCTGGCGGAGTTGACGGGCACGTTGCGAATCACAAAGCCGCCGTTGCCATCGGTGAAATCTTCCTGCCCACGCACGCGCACCAGCACGCGCCGCGCCGGTGTGCGGTCGCTATCGAGCACGCGCCCGATGACGGTGGTCGTGGGCCGGGCGAGCGCGGCGAAATAATACGTGGCTTCGGGCACCGTGCCGTTGGGCGCGAGAATCTGTTTGCCATCGCTGGAAACAGTGGCCGCTCCCGCATCAATGAAGCGGCCCAGCGTCGCGCTGTCGGCAGTTTGATCCAGGCGATACAGCCGTAGCGTCGCGCCTGCCGGAAAGCCGTCGGCGTTGGGGAAGGTGAGGCGTGCGCCGGGTGTGAACCTGGTGCCAAAGGGCGTGATTTGAATGATGGTCGAACTGAAAACGCCGGTGGGCAAACTGACGGGCGTGCGGCTCAATTGCACCTGCGTCAGCGTCAGCACGCCGCTCGTCGCGCCGTCAGGGAACTGAAAGCGCATACCCACAGGCAAGCCCAGTGTCACGTCGCCAGTTTGAATTTGCGGCGGCGTTTGCTGTGTGTCGTCAGGCGCAAACGCGGCTGGCGCATAGCTCGGCACGCTCAGCATGATTTCTTCCGACTCGTCCGCCTGCACGTTCTGGCCGCCGACTTGCGCCGAAGCGCCATAGGTTTGTTGCAAGGTGATGGGCCGCGCGATTTGATTGTCGCGGTTGGCGGTGAAGGGCAGTAGGAAACTGACCTTGCCGAAGGGCGGACTGACCGGCAATTTGCTGCCGTCCACTTCGACAATCGCGCCCAACGCCGAGCCTTGCGGTTCGGGAAACACAAACGAGCCGGACAGGCCCGTATTCACCAGCGCCTGGCGCACGCGCACGGTCACGTCTTTTAACGGCGCGCGCTCGGTATTTTCCACCAAGCCGCTCAGCGAGGTGCGAATGCGCAAGGGATCGGCGCTGCGGCCTTCGCCCTGCGGCGTGCGCACCGTGACGACGCTGGTTTCGACGCCCGTCGGCAAGGTCACGGTCAGTTGGGTGGGCGCTGCGTTGGTGACTTGGGCCTCGACGCCGCCGATGCGCACGGTGTTATTGGCCGCCGTGCCCGCAAAGCCGTTGCCCTGAATCGTCAGCGTCTGGCCCGCCAAGGCCGTCGCCGCGCTGAAGCCGCTGATGACCGGCGGCGCGTTGCCCGCTGGCGACGCGATTTCAATCTCGACCAGATTTGAAGACTGACCGCCGCCCGATCCACCGTTTGACCCAATGGACAGGCTGACACGCCCCAGGCCGATCAAGCTGCGCGGCAATTCGACATTCATTTGATCCAGCCCGGCCAGCCCACCCTGCGCGCCGGCGAAATCCGGTGTGACCGCCACGCCGCCCAACAGCAGGCGCACCGATTCCTGACGATTGCCGTCGTTGTTCGGATCAGCCGCGCGCAACGTGCCCGTGAAAAACAACAGCAAGAAGACCCGCTCACCCGCCGGCGAAAGATCGAGCGGACGCGGACGCAGCAAGCCCGACGCCGCGTCGAATTGCGCGACCGTTTCAAAACTCTGTTCGCCATTGGCCTTGACGCGCAGCGCCACCGCCGCCGGTGCGCCCGTGCCGTTCGCATTGGCCGTGAAGATGGCAGGTGCGACGGCTTTGACGTCCAGCGTCCCCGTCGAAGTGCCCGCGCCGGATTGCACCGTGAGCGTGGCCACGCCCGCTGCCGTCGCTTCAGGAATCACGAAGTTGATTTGATTGAGCGAGACGAAAAACAGGCCCGCCGCGCGTTCAACGCCCGCGCTGTCTTTGACGCGCACACTCGTGCCCGCCAGCGTGGTTGGAAGCGGAACGCTGCTCGAAGCCTCGGTGCCGGTGGACAAGGCCGCGCCAAAGGCCGAGACAATCGCACCGGGCGCCAGCGCCGTGGCTTCAAAACTGGCGGCGGAGATCGTGACCACCGCGTTTTGCTGCGCGTGAAATTTGGCGGCGACGGAAGGATGGTTGGTTGTGTTTAGCAGCAGGAAAGGTGCGACAAGCACCAGAACGATGGCGTAGCGAACAGAATCGGTGAGCGCGTGGGGATGTCTCATGGGGCCTCCTTGTTGATAAAGCCTATGGTATGGGGGCGGGCGCATCATACCATCCGCCTTGGCGGAGAAAGTAGCGCAACCTGCCGAGGTTGCGCCGCTTTATCCACTTCAAGTGTGGCGCAACCTGTTGCCTATTGCTGTACTAAATGAAGCCGCGCAACCTCGGCAGCATTCGTTTCTACACAAGTCTGACGCTCTGTGTCTTTGCCCTGCAAGGGCAGCATTCAATAGCCGTGGGCAACGCCCACGGTAGGCCGTCAGCAGGTTCTACGGCCCTGAAGGGGCCGG